>CAKZKZ010000059.1 GCA_937124495.1 uncultured Dokdonia sp.
GATATTATTTATGCCTTATCGCAACGAGGAGATTTAAGAAGATCTGTAAATGATGCCGCATCATTTCAGCCTATTACAAACGGGATCGATCCATCAGATCGAAATAATTGGGATACCCCCATTGCATTTGATCCTCAGAATAATGATATTTTGTATTATGGGACACAACGGGTGTATAGAAGTATCAATGGAGGTGATTCTTGGACCGCGATAAGTGATGATCTGACCAATGGACCCAGTACAGGAAATCTAAATTTTGGGAGTCTGACCAGTATTGATGTTTCACCATTAGATGGCAGTATTATCTATGCTGGTGCTGATGATGGAAATGTATGGCGTACATTAGATGGAGGTGCTACTTGGGAAAATATATCTTCAAGTCTTCCTGATCGTTGGGTAACCAAAGTAAAAGCATCACTAGTTGCAAAAGAAGAGGTTTTTGTAACCTTATCGGGATATCGTTTTGGTGAAGATGATGGGCATATATTTTATAGTACATCTAATGGAGATGATTGGGCAGATATCACGGTAAACCTTCCGGATATTCCTGTAAATGATATAGAGTATAGTACATGGGAAGGTTATTTTGTCGCAACAGATGTAGGCGTTTTTAGAACAAATTCCCCAGGAGATGAATGGGAAGTTTTTGGAGATTTACCAGCTGTTGTAGTTAATGATTTATATGTGATGAATGATATACAATTGTATGCGGGGACGTATGGTCGCTCTGCTTATACAAGATATGTTGGAGAATTAAGTGTAGAAGAGTTTTCTGGAGTAGATAATATTCTTTCTGTGTTTCCTAATCCAGCTTCTTCTGAGATGACACTTGTGTTAGAACGTTTTGTGTCTGAGGCATCAGTTATCGTATACAATCAATTAGGACAAGTTGTATTGACTCAAAAAATGGAAGCACTTACCTCAACAATTTCAATTCAAAATTTACCAAAAGGTATCTATTTTGTGCAAGTAAAAGGGAATGAAGAGGTATTTTCGCGTAAGCTTATTAAAAATTAAAAATAGACGACCATTACTTATCAAGACACTATAGATTGGCTATTTGTTCAACTTCCTATGTATCAGCGTCAGGGAGCTGTAGCCTATAAAGAAGATCTTAGTAATAGTATATTACTTGCAGATCATTTAGGAAATCCGCAAACGAAATTTAAATCGGTACATGTTGCTGGGACTAATGGAAAAGGCTCTACAAGTCACATGTTAGCTTCTGTGTTGCAAGAAGCGGGATATAAAGTAGGGTTGTATACATCACCTCATCTCAAAGATTTTCGAGAACGCATCCGTATTAATGGGGTTCCGGTGAGTGAGGCATATGTGGTCGATTTTGTAAAGGATCACAAACCTTTTTTGAAAGCGAATGCATTATCATTTTTTGAGATGACAGTCGGTATGGCATTTGATTATTTTGCAAGTCAGCTAGTGGATATCGCCATTATTGAAGTAGGATTAGGTGGAAGGCTAGATAGCACTAATATTATTACACCTGAAGTGTCTGTAATTACCAATATAGGGCTGGATCACATGCAATATTTAGGTAAAACACATGCAGCGATTGCTTTTGAAAAAGGAGGAATTATTAAAGAAGGAATACCCGTTGTTATAGGGGAACACCATCCTGAAACGGAAGCCGTGTTTGGTACGCTTTCGCGAAAGCGTAACGCTCCTTTATACAAAGCGTATACATTTGATGCCATTCCCATGAAATCCGAATTAAAGGGAGCTTATCAACAACCTAATATCCGAACCGTGCAGGTGGCTATAGCAAAGTTGCAGGAAAAAGGGTTTGGGGTTGGGATACAACACATTGCCAAAGGGTTATTAAACGTTGTGAAAAATACAGGCCTTCAAGGGCGGTGGCAATTATTAGGAGAACAACCTACTATCATTTGTGATACAGGGCATAATAAAGAAGGGCTTTCGTATGTGTTACCTCAGCTGGAAACAGTTACATATGATCATTTACATATTGTATTAGGTGTTGTGTCAGATAAAGACCTAGATAGTATCTTGCCTTTGTTTCCTAAGCATGCTACGTATTATTTCTGTAAGCCATCAGTGCTTAGGGGAATGCCAGCAGAGGAGCTGGAAGCAATAGCTTTGGGTTTTAACTTGAAGGGAGCGAGTTATGTCTCTGTTTCTAATGCGTTAATTGCTGCAAAAGAGAAGGCGACGCCTCGTGATTTTATCTTTGTAGGCGGTAGTACATTTGTGGTGGCAGAAGTGTTATAAGAGAATCGTATCAAATCATGATGGTTTAAAGAAAGTACATCATTTTTGATAATGCGTATTATAATAGTTTCTATATAACGTCTCAATTGTCTTTAATTTTTCTGTTTTTACATCGTAGAATGTTAGAGATTCGATGTTTCTATAAAATTTTGAGTTTTTTGCAGATCCTGAATTATCTTTAAATGGTAGTACATCAATTTTTGAGTGTTTTGTCACTGATGTGATCTTATAAATACGAG
>CAKZKZ010000060.1 GCA_937124495.1 uncultured Dokdonia sp.
CCTAAATCTGGCACATTTATACTTGATGATACTTTATCAGAAGGTAAGATGGGTGTCATACCATCTGGTTGTAATGGGTAGAAATACTCTCTGATATTTTCAGGAAGCTCAGCAAGAAGTTCTTGTTGTTCTATATGATGATCAAAATAGGTTAAGGTCCAACTCATATACCAAGTAAAGAGTAATGAGTATTCTGTTTTCCATTCTCTTGGTTCTTCGCCTAGCGCTTTATATAAAGGATCTGCATTTTTGTTATTTTTCAAATATTTATTTACTCCGTCAGAATAGGCTTGCAAGTATGCATAAAATGCTGGTTCAGTTTGCTTATAGGTTTCTAAAAGTTCTATAGATTTTTGTTCAAACTCATAAGGTTTCCAGAATTTATCAGATTTTAATGTTTGTGCAGATAATAACTCTGACATTCTTCCTTGTACAATTCTTGATATCATTTCCATTTGAAAATATCTATCTTTTGCATGCATGTACCCTAATCCATAAGCAGCCTCATTTTCAGAAGCACTATATACATGAGGAATTCCTACATCATCTACATATACATTGAGTTGATGATCACTATCCACCTCTTTTATCCCATCATCCTGTAATGGTACAGATAACAAACCTGTTTTATAGGTCGTTAATTCGCCTAGAGAACCCAGTGGCCCTAAATTAAAAGTAGTGACAAATATCCAAGCTAAGGACACTATGACTACAAGTATTATTTTAACTGTTTTCATTTTCTTGAGTTTATATATTTAAAAAATAAATTTTGTGTTGATACCTCTATATGTTTACAGATCTGTTTTTATAAAGCAGATATATAGCAATAGTTCCCTTCTACTCTCCCTATATAAGGGAGAGCATTCATACTATTTATAAAGATGTGCAAGGGGTCTAGAACATAGCCGCTAGTTCTGCAACATTTGTTTTCTCTAGCTTTCCATATTCCATTTTAAGTAATGTATCTGCCACATTGTAATACCTGTCATCATGGGTTATAGCAATAATGGTTTTGTCTTCTTGCCTCACTAAGACAGGAATAATTTCTGTATAAAATTTATGTCTAAAGTGTGGATCTTGATCTGCGGCCCATTCATCTAACACGATAATAGGTCGATCTTCTAATAACGTGCTTATAAGTGCTAATCGTTTACGCTGTCCTGTAGATAAATCGGTTGAGGAGAAATACCCATCTTTTAAAGACACCTTCTCTTCTAACTCAAATAATTCTAGATATGCCTGTACTTTATTATAATCTACATTGGGTATTCCGTAAAATTCATCAAAGAGATAAAAATCACTAAAAACAGGAGCAAAAAGACTTTTTATTTTCTCTAATTCTCCTAGAGGAACTAATTTTCCATCTATATAAGCCTTTCCATCATCGAGATTATAAAGATTTAAAACCGTGTTAATAAAAGTCGTTTTACCTTCTCCATTACCTCCATATACAAAAACAACTTCATTTCTAGAAATATCTAAATTAATAGGTCCTACTGAAAATTTATTTTCTCCATAAGAAAATGAATAGTTTTGTATTTTTAAGTTTCTAAAGTCTCGATATATCTCTTTATCATTAACTTGCTGTATTTTTTCAATTTTTGTGAGGTCTTTCTTTAGTTTATCCATTTTCCTAAGAGATACTAAAGCTCTATTCATCACTGGAATAATTGTCATCACACTTACTATAGGTCCCATTAAGTATAATAAAACAAATATAAAACTCACTTTAACTTCAATAGGTGTTTGAAATATTGATCCCGCAAAAACAAGAATAAACGCGATAAGACTATAAAATAACAGCTGACTTATAATTTCACTATTCAGATATTTTACAAGTGCTTTTACAAACTTAGTTTCTCCAGTAGTTGCAACTTTTATTAATTTCTGGTCATAAATCTGAGTCCCTTTATCAGCATTGATATTAATCTCTTTTGCTCCATTAAGAATACTATTAAAAATATTTATAAATGTTTTTTCTAATTCTCTTACTTCTTTTATTTCTGTATTACTCGTCTTTGATCTTATGACATATATTA
>CAKZKZ010000061.1 GCA_937124495.1 uncultured Dokdonia sp.
TCCATTATATTAATCGAGCACCTTATGTGTGAGCTGAATGTTATAGTGTGCAGGTTCAAATCACTGAGCTAATAATGATAAGAGGTTGCAATGACTGAGAAAATTAAAGCTTTTACATATGTGAGATTTAGTAGTACCAAGCAAATAGACAATAGCTCTATCGACAGACAGGATGGAGCGCTTGCACGTTGGTTGGAGGCTAATAAAAATGTTGTTGTAATGGACTCTTATATTGATGAGGCGATAAGTGCTTGGAAGGGGAAGCATATTGACAATGGCTCTTTAGGCCGTCTATTAAAAGCCATTGAAGATGGTTTAGTTCCATCAGGTTCATTAATTCTAGTAGAACATTTTTCAAGACTTTCCAGAATGACTCAAGATGAAACAACTGATCTGATTCGAAAAATTTGGGATGCTGGTATAAGTATTGTTACTGTTGAAGATAATGCAGTATATAGTCCTGATGATCGAGAAGATTTAGCAAAACGTATTCGTTTAGTTGTTGAAATTAATAAAGCATATTCTGACTCTGAATGGCGTTCTAAAAAGGTTAAACAAAGTTATATCAAAAGAGAAGAAGACGCAAAAGATGGGATAACTCCTGCTATGAGAAGACCGTTTTGGCTTGATAAATCAGGGAAGCTAAATGAGAATGCAGAAATTATCCGTGATGTATTTTCTCTCTATCTGTCAGGTCTTGGTCAGATGCTTATTTTATATAATCTGAGAAAGAAGTATCCAAACAATAAAACGGTAAAAAAACTGAGTCCACCAACGATCATTCGCTGGATCACTAGTGAAACTATTAGAGGAATGTGGCGTGGTCAAAAGGTGTACGATCATGTTGTTGAAGATGACATTTTTTTTGCAGCACAAAACGTTCATATTCATAGGTTAAATGACAATGTAAAAGCAGACCGAAAATGGCCGTTGAGTGGACTGATTCAATGTGGTTACTGTAATGCGGGTATGAGTATTCAGCAAACAGGTGATAGTTTACCTGTTTTACGATGTAGCACTAGGCAAAGAACAAACATTAGTAAATGCAAAGATGCTGGTATGCATACTACTTTTCCTTATTTGATTGCTCATCAATACTTTTTTTCAAGGGTAAAGCGGCATGCATTAAAGAGATATACATCAAATAGTCATTTGAAAGAAAGCAATCTTGAATTAAACGAGATTGCAGTAAATCTTGTTAAATTGAAGAGTCAGCTTGTAGAAGAAAAAAGTTTTTATAAAGCATTAAAAGACGAAGGAAAAAATGGTCGAGCCGCCTTGATGCTACTTTCTGAAACGGATGAAAAAATTGAAAAGTTGGAAAAACGACAAGAAGTACTGACAAAAGAAATACTCAACCACGAAAACCTAAATACTTCAGATGAAGCTCTTGAACTTATTGACGATCCTCTGACTTTTAATTTTGCGATGCATAGACTTGGAATTAAACTAGTACTCAAAGATCGAATTATAAAATTTGAAGAAGATCTTGGATTTGAGTTTAAAGGTTATTGTCGAAAGACAAAGCAGTATGTTTGTTATGATCTGACAAAAGATGCAAAAGTTGAGATTATCAACCCTCAAGACCATGAAGTACTGTTACTTAATAAACGGATAAGAACCGTAAAAAGTGCGCTAATAAAAAGAAAGAAAATGCGAGAATTTAAAAAAAATGACCCAGAAGGCTATAGTAAACATGTTCGAAATAAGGTTGAAAACTTTAAAGAATTATTTGGTGAAAATAAAGTTGACTAGGTTTTATGAAATATAAATGGAACTCAAAAATTTTAAATAGACTTGTTATGTTTAAAACTTTTGAGTCAACAAGCTTGCGCGTTAGTTGTCAAAATATTAAGTAGCGTTATCGGTCTATCAATAAAATCATACTAATGTTTAACAAAGTGATAGTTTGTATAGCATAGGCATTAATTATCACTTTGCTATTATCTGAATTATTGGGTATAGGTTTTTAACCTATACCACGGTACTTTATGAGTTTGAGGTTTAACTCAGTACATCTTCTAATATATCTTTAATTGATGAATCTTGAACATCACTTAAACAAAAGTGAATATTAGCATCATAAAAAGAACCAGAGAAAAATACTTTAGTTAGATAAACGGGTAAATTGACCTTAGTATCATTTCTTTTTTTTCTGGCTGTTTTTTTGGGGACTATGGCTGTGACTGGGCTATTCAACAAAATAATGCCATTGCAGATATTTAAGCTACTATCGTTATTGGTTGAGTCGATATAACGGACACGGTAAGAATGAGACTCTAGGATGATTCTGAAGTGTTTTAATAGGCTTTTCTGTGGGTCAATAACATTAAGTTCATGCATTGTTTTTCTAAAATTTTTATGGCATTTAACAAAATCAGATATTGAGTGATTTTTATCGAAATGACTATCGCTGTTTTTAATTCGTTCTAGTCCCTGACTTTCGATCTCCTTGGAGTATTCGATCATTCCTTTGTAAGAAGTAATGCCTAGTTTCTTTACGCTTTTAGAGGCACCTTTATTTATATATATTTGTGCATCAGGGTGAAATGATTCAAGGATCTGAATTGGTTTTAATGATCTAAATTCAGCTTGCTTATTATTTTTTGTATCGCCTTGTATATGTACCTAGATTTTCTTTTAACATCTTCTCTTTCCTTCTTCGTAGAATCTATCCCAAGGTTTGTGTACATATAACTATCTATTCTAAATAGTTCGTCTATCTTTTTTTCGTTTGTCCATGTAGAAAAATCTAATACCTTATCTACATCTTCGTATTTATATTCCATTATAAACTTCTGTTTTAAATCCCATCTTATCTAATTCCCTCAACCTATACTCCTGTATCTTAGACAATCTGCCGTTAGGTGTTTTTATCTCTGAAAATATAACAGGAGTATTTGGTGGGATAGCTAAAACATCTGGGATTCCGTTTTTATTAGTTTTTATTAATTTAAGTACATAATAACCTTCTTTTTCAAGTTGGTCTATCCTCTTCTTTTGTATTTGTTGCTCTTTCATTAACAGTTACATTGACCTAAGTCTAAGTTACAGTGACATATCTTTGTTTGATCCTTTACGAACTGACCATTAATCATCTTACCAGTTCTTTGACTTATAACACCGTAAGCAGAATTTAAACAGTCTTCTAAATCTAGTCCCTGCATTTTTGCTTGTATTATAATGGTAACCATTATATCGCCTAGAGCATCAATAATCTCGTCTCTGTCATCTAAACTTATAGCCTGGACTAATTCAGTAGACTCCTCTACAGTTTTTATTGCCTGTGCCATAGGTGTGGCTACGTCAAGTATTCCCTTATCTAACGCCCACTTCTCAACTCTAAATATTAAATCCTTCATACTGTAAATTTAAAAAAAAGTTTAACCACATCAAAATTAACTTATTAACAATCTCCTAAAATGTCTTAGGGTGAAATCTTTCTTTTTTATAACGGACTCGTATATACTTGATTCTAATCCGTCCTCAGCAAACA
>CAKZKZ010000062.1 GCA_937124495.1 uncultured Dokdonia sp.
AAGAAGGGCTTACCGTAAATTCTGTTAAGAAAATCGAGGCGTTGGCTTTCCGATGATAAAGCGGACTTAATTCACAATTTTGGCTCGGGAATGTAGTGTTCCTTCCCAGAGCATCGGGAAGGGTTAACGGAATGGAAAGCTGAAATTGGGGATTGTGTTCAAGACTTGTATAGTGAAGCTCTTTTCCCGAAATGTAGCTTTTCGCGAAATGTAGGGGAATGTGCTGAGTGAGTTATAAAATTTGTTTTCAATCAAAATTGAATATTACTTTTACAAGCAGTAAGCCCGCCTTTAAAAAAGTTCTTTCTGGTTTTTAGGTAATATCTTTACCTCTGATTTTTCAGCACTTTTCAATTTGTCTTTTAGTGCCTTTCTTCTTTTGTCATAAATCCATCGTCTCAAATTATTCAATAGACCCATTTCATATTCCGAAAGCTCTGTTGGTGCTATTTCTTTCATTGCGCCTAATTGGTCCGTATTCTTAAACCGACCAGCATATTGAAGACCCAACCAAGTATAAATGTTTACCCATTCTGTGGGCATTGGTGCTTCATACGTTCTAGGCATCATATATGCTAAAGCCTCAGTAAGTGAAGCCATTTCTTCTTGTTGCATTGAACATAACAGTCTTGATAATTTTATGTTTTTAAGTATGTCTTTTGGGATTGTATCTTGCCAAGCAGATTTGAAAACAATGATTGGGCTGGTAAGGCAATCCATAAAATTGAAGACAAAATCATTATCACGTTTTTTGTTGGGCTTCAATATCTTTTCCCTTATTTGTATAGGTTCACACTCAAAACCGAAGTCGAGCTGTACTGTTTTTATAGTATTCATAATATTTAGATTTTAGATGTAAAAGAAAATCCAGTTTAGATAGGTACTGAATAAACCTTTAAATATTTCTAAGCCATATCATAGACTTCATCGAACAGCTTTTTATCCAACCTCTCTTGTTGACCAAAACTCTTCTTCAATGTATTGTGCAATACTGAATTAAAGGCATTGTAGCCTAACCATAGATTCGGTTCTTCATTGAGTAATAAGGCTTCGTAGTTTAAAATCTCAATGACTTCACGAGACTTTTTTGAAGGGTCACTATTCTTATCGCTACACTCGTATCTAAACAATTTAGTTTTGTCAAGAATGGCCTTGACGAACTCTTGTGTATCGATGATTTTAAATTCCTTCATCTTATCGAACTTCTTGATAATGGTATAAAACTCATTATCCAAAAACTTGTCAAACAAGTTGTTCAACCTTGGCATAATAAGATGTGTATTGTTCTTATTGTGCTTTATGGAAAATTCGATTTCTGCCTGTGAAACGTGCAAACCGTTAGAGCATACTTTGCGGTAAAATCCGAAGTGGCCAGAAGTCTTTTCGCTACCGTCATAAGAGTTTTTAAAGCGAAGCATCGGCAGTATCAAGTCCTCTTTATTTTTTACAGAGAATTGACTCTTATCGTCAATGATGAAGTCTGTTATGAAAGACCTATCATTCTTATTGATGGTGCGTTTGTGAAAGTTCAGTTGTGCTTCAGACAGCATTTCCTCTGCTTTCTTAAAGAACAATTGATTCGGAATATGTCCGTAGCTGTTCGATACTACATTGACAATTTTGCCATTGGAAATTATGACGTTTTCAAGTCCACGTCGAGATTCCATCTGTGTCAAAGTTTTTAAGGATTTCATTTCTGATGGAACAAAGATTTCATCCTGCTGTAAATTTTGTAAATACATAGCTTTTGAATTTAGATTAAACAATATTTGAGCAGTAATCCAAACGGAAGCTAAAATCTCAGCTCAAAAGGAAACGGAATAAATAAGTAAGGGAAGATGAGTTGGCTTTATGCCGTAGTCTTTTGATGGGTGTATTTTACGAGTTTATCTTTGCGCTACTATTGATTGATTATTATTCTACTTCATAGTTGTTTTTACTATAAAGTATTATCAAAAAAAAGAAGAAGAGCCAGCACGAATGCCGACCCTTCTTCAAACAACAAAAGCTAATCGTTTAATTCCTGAATTTGTTTTTCAAGAACTGTTATTCGCTCTTTCAAACGTTCTTCACGCTTGCTTCTTTTTTCTGCATATTGTTTTTCAATACCAGCAATCTTGCTCTTATAATAACCTTGCATCGCATTGTAAAATGAAATATTCGTCAGATTATTAACGTGATTGCTTTCGCCGAAATGCACTTGCTTTGTTAGGATATACCGTATCAGCTTATGAAAGATTTCCTTTTTGAATTTCTTCTTGAAATTTTCGACAATTTCAATTCTGGTCATTTTGGAAGTATCTCCCAAGAGTCCAGAAAAGTATTTCTGTTGGCTTGAATAGCCCACATTATTTTCATAGAGCGATAATGAGAATGCGACCATTTCATCTACCGAAAGCGTTTTTTTGGTCTCAATATATTTGGTCCCTCTTATCATTTCGACAACTTCTTCAAACTGCTTGTTGTTCTCGATTTGCTTCTTGCGGAATTCCCTTTCATTAATTTTAATAATTTGTTCTTCAGAAGTGCAGTCAGCCATTTTTCTATCTGCCAATGGTGTTGAGTGTGCAGTCGAATCATTATTCGATTTCTCAATAATTTTTACAAAGACTTCTTTGTGTCTATATGTTTCAGGATGGAAAACGATACCATTTGCAAATCCATTTTCTTTTGCAGAATTGTACGTTACCAATTCCTCTGTGTAGTTTTCAAAGGTATCATCATATTCCTCCTTTAGTTCTGCTTCAGAGTAATCGTAATGCTGGTACTCTTTTTTGATTGCCTCTATTGTTGGTTCAATTGGACATTCAATTATTTCCACATCATCAAGAAGATAGACTTTCAATCCGCTATTTTCTAGTTGGGCAATGATAAGCTGATTTCGTTCTTCGTCTGCCCAATATTTCTGTATCTCCGGAATAAGAATGATTTGTTCTTTTTTGGATTTCTCAATCAAGTTCAAGAACGATTTGCTTTTCTTCGATTCATAACAAGCTGATTTTGTACATACCATTTTACCATCCCCGAACAAATTACCCTGATTTGCCGCATTGAACGGACACTCGATACAAGCTCCAGCTTTCGCAATCAATTTCTTGTCAGCGACATCAAAAGATGCTTTTTCTAAATCAAAGGTCTGGTCTTTAATCATTCTGTTAACTTGATGAGCATTGAAATCTTCGCCCATAGTTTCAAGCATCATTTGCTGTTCTTCTGGTTCAAATAGTGCAACGCCAATCCCTAATGAAATGGTCATATCCCCATTGCGAACAAAATGCTTAAACCCTTCTATAAGTCCAGCTAATTTCAAACGCTGTCTTATAAAATTATCACTTCGTCCCAATCGTTTTGCTATTTCAGAAGGTGCATATTTCTCACTCAGAAAGGCAATTGCTTCTGCTTCTTCGGTAGGTTCGACATCTTGTCTTTGTAGATTTTCGATGATTTGAACTTCCAAAACATCATTATTCTTATACGTTCTCACGATACAGGGTATCGTTTTCTTACTGGCCAATTTACTAGCGCGAAACCTGCGTTCGCCCATTACAATGACATACTCTTTTCCAGATTTACGTACAGTAATAGGTTGAAGTACACCGTGCTTTTTGATACTCCCGGAAAGCTGTTGTAGTAATGCTTCGTTGAATGTCTTTCTTGGTTGCATTGGGTCTGGAATGACCTTATCAATACTCAGGTTTTGAATTTGAAGTCCAATTGCTCTTTGTGTCAATTTTTCTTTGACTTCCTTTTTAACGGTTGTACTTGATTTACCGTTTCTACTTGTGGTACTTGCTTTTGTTGTCATAATACTTAAATTTTAGATTAAACAATATTTAAGCAGGAACCAAACGGAAGATAAAATCTTGGCTCAAAAGGAAACGGAATAAATAAGCAAAGGAAAGAGCGTTGGATTTATGCCGTAGTCTTTTGATGGAAGTATTTTACGAGTTTAAATTGCGGTTATATTGTATGATAATAAACTCTCACTAACGAAAAGTATTAATTATAATTAGTCAAAATTTATTGTCTAGATAAAAAAATAATAGAATTTAAAAACAGATATAGGTATTCTTCAATAATAAAAATGAAGTTTAGAAAATCCAGCAATTATGTACTTATTCTGTACTACCTAAAAAAAGAAAGGCCTCACATTTCTGTGAAGCCTTATCCTTGCTAGTAGCGGGAACTGGACTCGAACCAGTGACCTTCGGGTTATGAGCCCGACGAGCTGCCTACTGCTCTATCCCGCGATGTATGTTTCCGATATCACTTTTCTTGATTAGGCCATCAGTACTGCGCTATCGGACGGCAAATATACAATGGTTTTTTGAGTTAGAGCAACTTTTTTTATAAAAATTTATTCCTTTTTTTAAAACCTGTTTTTAATGAAGAATTCAAAGACAGTAAATGCTAAAAATCAGATATCTACGTCTGCAATCCAAGAGATAGCAGATAATCGATCTTTTTCTGGAAAGTATTTTAGAGTAGCGTCTATTAAGACATTATCAATTGCAGCGAGTGCATGTATCCATTTTCGGTCAGTCACTAAGGCTATTTTATTAAACCGTTTTGCATATTCTAACGGAAATAAAGCTCCTATAGTTGCTGCACTTAATGAGAAATGTTCAATATTACTATCCTCTAGATATAAGTTAATCTTATCATGTTCTTTTAGTTTTTCTAGAACTTGAGAACGAAGTTCTAATATGGCATCTTTATCCATAGTACCTTCGATAAGGTATCCTACGGTATTATCTGCAAAACTAAAATCTGCGAACATATTAATCGGGGGTCGTTTATGAGTAGTAAGATACACATTAGAATTAACTTTAGAAACCCATTGCATCGCTTCTATCCTTTTATCTGAAGAATAATTGCGAACATCACCACTAATAAACTGATTATTAATCGCTGACAACAAATGAATCCAAGACCTATCTGTTACCATAGCGACTTTACGAAATCGCTTGTGATGCTGTAAAGGGAAAATAATTCCTACGATTACGGAATATAATGTAAAGTATTCTACACCTCTATCTTCAAGATATACATTAATATGATCGTGAATTTCTAATTTACGTTCTATTTGAGTTCGTAATGCATTGATCGTTTCTTCACCCACAGGACCATCAAATACATAGGCAACTGTACTATCTGCTAAATCATAATCTAAAACCATAAAACATAAACTCAAAATGAATAAATAAATTGCAAACTCGTCAGTAAAACAACATACTTACAAAACTACAATCCTATAACATATTAGTTTTCAAAACCTCTTATAAAAAGAAGTTCCAAACAATTCCGAATCGAACATTAAAATCGCGATAAGGATATCCTGGCGCACTGAAAAAATCATTGCCTGTAAAACTACTATTTAAATGCTCAGCTTTAAAAAAGATTCTTGTCTGACGTACTTTCATATTTACAAAGAAGTCTATCAAAGGAAAGCCTCCTATTTCTTGTCCATTCTGCACATAAAACTCAGCAAGGATAGGATCATACGAATTCAAATTATAAGCTGTAAAATATTGAACTGTAAATCCTGTTTGTAAAAACAGTGCTTTTTTAAATAATCTATCTGTAAAATATAAACTTCCTCTTGTCAGTATATCCGGCGTATTGAGAATACCTTCCTCCCCATTTACACTTTGAAAAGTAACCGTAGCATCTAATCCAAATTTACCATACGTAATCTCTCTATTTGCCGTGACTTTAAGATGATTTATAGTCTCATTCGTTTGAAAAGAATTCACTAATGAATCAGATGGATCAATAGCAAAATACGTATAATTAGAAATCGTACTTGCAGAAGCATCTAGGTTGACCCATTTTTTTGCTTCTAACCGTGCAGATAATGTATTGGTTTTTACATTCTCATAAGTAGGCGCATTATTCCAATTATAATTAAGGTAATTACTTTGATACAACAAATGGTTATACCCTGCAGGACTAGAATTACTCAATATACTTGCAGAAAATATCTTATCAGGAGCAATGGCATAAGAAGCTTTTCCTAAGACATTAAATCCTTCAAAGTCCCCTGTAATATTTACTTGTGCTTCTCCTTCGACATCAATTTTACCAATTGTATTCTTATACCCGCCCCCTACAGCGATAATCGTTCCTTGTAATCTATTAGGAATACGTTCCTGTATTCCATCATCATTTACATCCTGAATAAGAATGGAATTATACCCATAATTATAATAGGTCGCATTTGCTTGAAATTTAAGCTCTCCTAGATCCTTATCATTATAGACAGCATACAGTTCATTATACGTCTCTTCATTATCGGTTCTGTCTCTAAAATTGGATTGCTGAAAAGCTTCTCCAAAAATAGCATTAGCACTTGTTTGTCGATACTCATAAAACTTATCTTCACTATTAAATACGTGTCCGATCTTAAGCGAATAATCTGCAATACTATCTTTTTTACCTAGTAACTTATAATTATGATTTACATATACACGTGTGCCATCAAGAATATTTTCGGCATCTTCAAAATTCACTACAAGTAATGACCGGTCATCAAACTGATCATCATTACTGGTAAATTGTTCAATAGCGGTATCCTGCAAACCTCCATTTTCTTGATTTAATAAATCTTGCGCCACCCAATGTGCATTGATCTGATATCTATCATCCTTGGTCCTATAACTTCCCGCAAGTCTAAAGTTACCTGTACTCGTTAACGCATTTTGGTATTTCCCTAAACTACGTAATCCTTTATAGGCTATAGAAAAATTAAGCCTTGGAGACATATTAATCGTAAAGAAAGCATCCAACTGTTGCCCTTGCTCAAAAGCGCTTCTAAAATATAGTTCAGTAACTGGAGTCGGTAAATAGTAGTACTTAATATCTTCTACCTCCATATAATTAAAATGCCTTGATTGCGCCACACTATTAGGACGTGTAGATTTTTTATCAAAATTATACACTAATGTATTATGCGTTTGACCTGTATTTGCAAACGGCAAGAGTCCATATCTATCTTTCCGTAGATAATTTAACTTATAATCCTTTGCGATTGTAAGTGATGTATCTACCGTAATCGTATCATTCTTAATAGATATAATTTTGTAATCTTCAATAGGGGGTCTTACATAATCTGCCACCTTATTACTACTTACATCCCTTTGCGTGCCTCCCGTTCTAGTGCCTACATTTTGCCTTTCCAATGTTGGGAATTGAGCATAAACAGACGAAGTAATCAGTACAAAAAATAAAACAACAAATGCCTTCATATATAATTTTGAAGAGCCAAAGTTAATTTTTTTACTGGTAATCACGTATTTTACAGGTCTAAAACCATGTTAAAGCTTAAACTTCATCCTCATCTTATAGAGTGCGGCACAGACGAAGCTGGCCGCGGATGCCTTGCTGGCCCTGTGACCGCTGCTGCTGTCATACTTCCTAATCACTTTAAAAATGAAGTGCTTACAGACTCAAAACAACTCTCAGAACGCAAAAGAGAAGCGCTCAAACCTATCATTGAACAAGAAGCTATTGCTTTTGGAGTCGTACATATAATGATGGAAGAAATTGATCAAATTAATATTTTGAACGCTTCTATTTTAGGAATGCATCGCAGTATTGATGACATGATTCATACGCTTTCGCGAAAGCGTATACCACAACATATTCTTGTAGACGGAAATAGATTCAAACCCTATCCAGACATTGCGCACACTTGTGTGATTAAAGGTGACGGAAAATACCTTCCTATTGCTGCTGCTTCTATACTTGCTAAAACAGAAAGAGATCACTTTATGGAACGCATCCATGAAGAGTATCCTATGTATAACTGGAAGAAAAATAAAGGATATCCTACTAAAGAACATCGAGAAGCTATCAGAAAGTATGGAATCACAAAATACCATCGCAAAAGTTTTAAATTACTTCCAGAACAATATGAAATAGATTTTGATCTAAAAGTTACTATAAAAACTTCCTAAAAAAATACTCTTCCATTTTATTATTGTGAAAGCGTAAAGATTTTAATCAGTAATCTAATCACTACAAAAATTAAAAGTATTGCATATAATACAGTTTTAAAGGTCACCTTTGAATTAGATCCATTAGCCCATTTTGATTCTTCTTTACGTTCTTTCTGCCTTTTCTCTGATGCAATATCTCTCTTAAAATCACTACAGAATTTATCAAAATTTGGTTTTTCATTTGTAAGACTACAAAGTAAGCCTTGTTGAAAATCCATTTTTCTATGTATACATACTTTGCAATATGACACCCTTTCTTCGTGATTCATTCTTTTGCTATTTATTAAATAACTCTACGAGAAATATACGATTTATTACTAGATTTTTTTAATCACTTAAATCATTATTTAGATACTATTTTTGAAATATTGTTGTTAAAAACCTAGTAGATAACTCCTCAAAGTAATCGGTGATTTCATGTATACAAGTCCTTACATTTGAGTAAAGAGATTTAGCTGTATGAAATGAGCATAAACAACGTTATTTTTTAGAATATCTATCAAAATAATTACGTTTTTTATGCGAAAGCACAACGGCTGATCTAAGTAGAAAATTTCAAATAGATGAAACGATTTTTTTTA
>CAKZKZ010000063.1 GCA_937124495.1 uncultured Dokdonia sp.
TGGGGTTCGATACCATCTGCGTATGCAGGAGGTGTAGGTTGCCATCTTGAAGGGTCGTCTGTCACCACAGAAAATTTAGGCATCGTACGTGTCTCTTTGTACAAATCTTTATCCATCCAAGCTGCGACATGCTCTGCGACTGCAAGTCCGTATGTTTTTGACGTGGTATAGACTGCTGGGTTTTTAGTATTCCATAATTGGTATAAACTATCTCTAAAAGGAGTGATCTTATCTTCAGAAAATACCAAACGTCTGCTTAAATCAATATGAGCAACAAGCGCTGCAAGCTCATAATTTAGGTTTTCAGTCGTCGTAGGCTCAGGAATTGAAGTAAAATCGGTGACTTGTGTGGCTAGTGAGTTATATTCAGAAGTTGTACTTGACAGAATCTCATAAGCAGCTACATTTGGATAGGCATAAATTCGGCTCGCTTGTGGCGGCGAAAAGATATCATGAATCATCACTTGAGTGACGTTGTTGACAGAGGTGTGAAAATCTTCTGGGGTAATCACAATAGGCTCTACTGGTTTTTCTTCACAGGCTGTAAAAGAAAGGACCAATAGAAATGCTCCAAGATAACGGGCTATTACTTTTTTCATCGTGTATTTATTTTTGTAATTGATATACATCAGCTTTGTCATTATTAAAAGTAACTAACAAGTATGTTTTTTTATGTAAAGATAGGATGGAAAGATGTCTTGCAGATTTCTGTGAAAGGTCCAATCCTAATGCGTGTCCCAATGTAACACTTCCATCACTTTTAAGCAATGCCCCAGAGAAAGAATCAAGTCTTCCATGAAAAGGTTTTACACCAAAGTAATTTCCTGCGGCAAGGACTTCTTCGTGTCCATCTCCATCAAAATCATGTACTGTAAATGCCATGATAGGGGCTGTTTGTAAGCTTTCGCCGAAAGGCACAAAAGAAAAATGGCCTCCTTCATTTTTAAGATATCCAGATTTCAAGGTATGTACACTTAATTCTGTGCTTTTAGAGAGTGCTTTTTTACCAAATATTTCTTCTACTGTCTGCCCTCCAAAATCTTTATAACTCGTATATTTTTTGAATAAGTGAGTCATCTGACTTCCCAATTCATTCAATCCCATCAGTGGATAATAATACCCATCTTTTTCTGTAGCTACAATCGTTTCTGATTGACCATTGCCATCAAAATCGTCCAGATACATATACATAGGCGCCGAAGAAGAAGCTGAGAACTTGCTGTTTTCTCCCCAGTTTCCTAAGATGTAATCTAGATCACCATCGGCATCTATATCAAAAGGTTGTATAGCTTGCCATAATCCATTAAGAGTAAGGTCTGTTAGGGTTTCTTTTTGAAGCTTACCATTACGATTTGCATAAAACTGAGGGGCCATCCATTCGCCGATTAGGATCAAATCTTTGGTGCCATCTGCATTAAAATCACTCCAGATGGCATCAGTAATCATTCCTACCGAGTTAAAAGACGTCTCTGTATCTATATGAAAAGTGCCTTTGTCATTGCGTAAAAGCGCCGATTGAGAAGCGCGTCCAAAATCGCTAGTCACGGCTTGATTGCCTACAAAAACATCTAGATCGCCATCGTTGTCATAATCATGCACAGCAAGTACAGATGCATTCTGAAAGCTTTCGGGAAGTTGCTGTTGTATAAACGTTGTGTCTTGCGCTGTGTAATACAGATCTTTGAGCGGTTTTGATTTTTTTCCAAAATCTGTACCGCCAGTTCCTATAAAAAGATCTGCACGACCATCTTGATTAAAATCTTGTAGGGTGGCTACGACTTCTTCAGTAACAGTTTCTTTAGTGATTTCTGGATACGAAGCTTCTGTAAATCCGCTGCTATCGGCCAGATAGATTTTGGATTCCTTAAACTTAGAGCTTCCAAAGTAGATATCGTCTTTTTGATCGCCGTTGATGTCTCCAATGGCGACTGCGGGTCCGCGATCTGATACTTGATACGGAATTAGTTTCTGGCGGTTAAAATCGATATATGCGTCTTCTACGTGCGTGAAATCAATTCCAAGATTATCTTCTACTTTCTTGAAAAACGATTTGTTAGTTGGTTGTAAAGATGTATAGTCAAAAGGGGTGTTGCCTTTCGGCGAAATGACAAGCGTTTGATTAACCGTCACCTCTGTAAGCAGTTGTGACGTGCGATCTGGCCAGATCACTTTAAGCGAATCAATCGTAGGGGTTTTGCCAAATCCAAAATGAAGGATCGGCTCAGACGATGCTTGAAAGCCGCGTACGGTATACAGCTCTTTGTATTGCAACTGCCCTTGATGATAGGCAAATACTTTGGTGCCTATGCCTAATTTATTTGCATCTTTATAGTCAAAACGAATCTTCAAATAGTTGGCAGCAGCATCGGTGGTATTTTGATACACTTGCGGCGTGGTATTGATGTTATTGGTAACAATATCAAGATCACCATCATTATCCAGATCAGCTAGGGCAGTAGCGCCAGAAACCAGTGTATCTTTTTGGGTCCACGTACCAGAAAGGTCTTCAAAAGCGAGCTTCTCTTTTCCTTTAAAAATATAGTTGTGTGTATTCCCTTTTGGCATTAAGTCCAATTCTTTCTGGTCAATGAGTTTGGTCTTGTTTATGGTATTTTGAATTTGATCACTAGATATAAACCGAATGTAATCTAAGTCATTAGGGCGTTTAGGAATCCCGTTGGAGATAAATAAATCTTGCGAACTGTCTTGGTCAAAATCGGCAAAGAGCGCACTCCAACTCCAATCGGTCGCAGCAATACCACTCATGAGTGCTGTCTCTTGGTAATCATACCCTTTTTGATTTACATACAGCATATTGCGTGTAAATTGGTAGTGATACCCAAAACGATCAATACGTAGTTTTTGAGTTTGAATATTATCGTCACCTTCCGACGATTTCAATACCTTCTCATCCTCAGGTAGCATGTCTAGCGAGATCATGTCTGGCCAACCGTCGCTATTAATGTCAGCGACATCACTTCCCATAGAAAAGCGTGAGGTGTGCCCAAAATGTTCTTTTAAGCTTTCGCGAAAGCTTCCTTCTCCTGTATTCAAATAGTAATAATCATCTTCATGAAAATCATTTCCTATATACATATCAGGCCATCCGTCTTGGTTGAAATCGGCGATAGCAATCCCTAATCCATAACTATTAATGCCTCCTAGAATACCAGCTTCTTCACTTACATCTGTAAATTTCCCTCCGTCATTACGCATGAGCCGATCTCCCGTTTCATAATTACGTTTGAATCGCAACGAAGCTTTTCCATACGAATTTTGTGTGTGAACAGCATGATTTAAAATATAGATATCCAAATCTCCATCTAGGTCATAATCTATAAAAGCAGCATTAGAACTGTAGGTATCCAGATCAAGTCCGTAGGCAGCGGCACTTTCTGTAAAAGTAGCATCGCCATTATTGATGTATAACTCGTTATAGCCATCAAAACCATTAATGCCCACCACAGCACAGACATAAATATCTAGTAATCCGTCACCATTCACATCACCCATGACGGCGCCTGTATTCCAAGTGCTATTTCCTGTGACACCAGCAGTCTCACTGATGTCTTCAAAAGCGAGATTGCCTTTGTTGAGGTAGAGTTTATTTTTTACTTGATTTCCAGAGATAAAAATATCTGGTAGTGTGTCACCATTAATGTCACCGATGGCAAGACCGCCACCATTATAAAAGTAGAGATAGTCTATGATATTAAAATCGTCACCTTCGGTAAGGGTATTGACAAAGGTAAGCCCTGTATCTTTTGCTGATGGGTTTTTAAAAAGTGTGTCCTTCTCTGTACAACTGAAAAGTATAAAGAGAACACTAAGAAATATGATATTTCTAATTGCCAGCATGATATACTCTTGGTTTTTCATTATTAATGGCTGCAATTAAAAACGTAGTTCCCTTACTGTCTTTAAACGTAGATAAGTGTTTGATTTCTTCACGTACTTCAAAACCACTGGTGGTGTAGTCTTGCCATTCAAACCCTAAGTTACCATCACCTAGTAGTACATTACCACTACTGGCATCCAATTGTGAGTACTGTGGTTTGAATTCAAAATTGTTACCACCCATTACAAGATCAAGGTTACCATCATTGTTAATGTCAGTACACGCAATGCCGCATACACACGATAGTTGTACGCGTACAGGAAGTTCTTGAATTTTAAAAGTGCCATTCCCTTCATTGATCGCAATCACAGAAGCAGCGGTTTGTACTTGTTTTACGATAGAAATATCAATGACTTCCTTAGAAAACAGTTCGTCGATAGATCGTTTAGCATAATCTGATGCTTTGATGTTTTGCTTTTTAAGCGAAACCAATTGTCCAGTCAGTTCTTTCTTCTGGTGCAACGGATAATCTTTTCCATCTTTTTGGAAGGTGGTGATTTGCTCTATAGTTCCGTTATTGTCAAAATCATTGATATACATTTTCATGGGCGCTCCCTCTTCAGGCTTGTAATGAATGTTGGTGCCTTCATTTCCTAATACAAGGTCAAGATCCCCATCATTATCAAGGTCTGATGCTTCTACGGTGTTCCACCAGCCGTGAAGATCGTCTAGACTACTTTTCATTTCCGTAAGGCGTCTGCCGTTATTTTTAAAGATTTTTGTGGTTCCCCATTCTGAAGTGATCACCAAATCCTTTTTACCATCTTGATCCATATCTGCCCAAAGCGCATCTGTGACCATCCCTGCATTTTTAAGTGGATGGGCAATACGTTCTGTGGCATTTGCAAATTCGCCGTTTCCTCTATTTTCTAAGAAAAGTTGTTCTGGATCAATTCCATAGACGGCAATGACACTTCGAGAGCCAACAAAGACATCCATATCACCATCTTGATCAAAGTCATACGGGGCGATCACAGACATGTTTTGATAGGCAGAAGGGATGGTTTTTTCCGCTTTCGCGAAAGCGCCCTTTCCATTATTCAAATATAAACGAAGACTATAATCTTCTTTGACTGTTGCTTGATTACCACCAGAGCCAACCATAAGATCTAAATCGCCATCGCCATCAGCATCAAAAAACGCTGCCGCCGAATCTTCATAATTAGCATCTTCTGTAAAGACTGGATTGCTTGGCGCTTTGACAAGTTTTCCATTTCCTTTATGGAGATATAGGGTTCCTGCTTGTTCTCTAGCACCACCTATATAAATATCTTCATTGCCATCTCCATTTACATCACCTATCGCAAGCGAAGGTCCTTCTTGAGATAGTTTTTTAGCAATCAACCCTTCATAATCAAAATCACTATACTCATTTTCTTTATGAGCAATGAGTGACGTATTTGAAACTTCCTGAAATAGCGGTGTTGCCTTTTTAAGCGCTGGTACTTTGTAAGTTGCTGTTGCGTCTGTGATTTGTAATTGTAGCGTTTGGTTGACAGCCACATCCTGAAATGTTTGCGTTTTGTCATTTGGCCAAATCACACGTAGGGAATCTACTTTTTGAGAAGCACCCAAGCCTATAGTCATACCATGTTCCATAGAGGATTGAAATCCTCTGGAAGGGACTAATTCCTGCATATACGTTTGTCCTCCGTGATATAAACGAACAGTGGCACCAATCGCAAAAGGATTTTTTTCTGTGCCCTTAAATTTTAACTTGAGGTAGTTGTGGTCTTTTTCTTTGTCTGTATTGTTTTTGTAAATAAAGGATTCCATATTTACATTGTTGACTACTAAATCCAAATCACCATCATTATCTAAATCTCCATACGCAGCGCCATTAGACATGCTTAAAATTTCAAGTCCCCATTCTTTCGCTTTATTCTCAAACGTAATGTCTCCTTGATTATGGTACGCATAATTAGATAAAGGCTTTACAGGCATCTTGTTAATAATGGTATCTAAAATCCTTGTCTCTCCAGTCGCTTTGCTTTGGATAATTTCATTAGCAAAAAAGTCTACAAAATCTAGATCGGTAAGATCATGGTTAATCCCATTGGTGACATAGATATCACGATACCCATCATTGTCCATATCAAATACGAGTCCTGACCAACTCCAATCGGTGGCTTCTACACCACTATGGTAAGCTATTTCTGAGAAGGTACCATTTCCATTGTTCACCTGTAAGGTGTTTTGAATAAACTGCTGATAGAAATCATTACGTTGTTTTCTCTTGTAGACATTGTATCCATCAAATTCCATGACAGATTTTACGCGTTCTTCCCCATCTGGAAGCATGTCTGTAATAAAGATATCTTGTAATCCGTCGTTATTAATGTCTGAAATATCAACGCCCATCGCCGAAAGCGATAGGTGAGAGGTCCATTTTTTTATTTCTTCCGTAAAAGTACCATCTTGATTATTGATGTATAAATAATCGCGTTCAAAGAAATCATTGGAGATATAAATGTCTGGATATAAATCTTGATTGATATCTGTGACCATGACACCCAATCCAAATCCTATGAGGGAACCGTAGATGCCAGCTTCGTCACTTACATCGGTAAAGACACCACCGTCATTACGCATTAATAAATCACCTACGCCTCTAAAGTTACTATCAACATTTTCCCAATCCTGAGCACGCTTATCACGCTGCCCTTTGTTTCCTAGACTACTTACAGGAACATTACTATTGTTTAAGATATAGACATCTAGATCGCCATCTTTATCATAGTCAAAAAACGAAGCATGGGTCGAAAATCCAGAAGTAGCCAAATTGTATTCTTTTGCTCTTTCAGAAAACGTAAGATCTCCGTTGTTGATGTATAAATTATTATCGTGATTATCTGATTCAAAATTCCCTGCATTACTCACATAAATATCCAATAGGCCATCAGCATTTACATCTGCCATAGTCACTCCTGTCGACCAAGGTTTGTTTCCTTCAATACCTGCTTTTTCAGAAATGTCTTCAAAGGTAAAATCTCCTTTGTTGAGGTAGAGTTTGTTTTTACCCATATTAGCGGTCAAAAAGATATCAGCAAATCCATCATTATTGATGTCACCTATAGCAACACCACCACCATTGTAGAAGTTACGGTACTTAAAAATATTAAAGTCCTTTTGATTCTTTATAGAATTTACAAAGTCAATACCGGTCTCTTCCTTAGAAAGTAGGGTGAATAAGGTATTTTCTTTTTGCGTTGTTTCTTCTGTTGATTCTTTGGATGTAGAAGTACATCCTACGATACATAGAGCGATGATTGCTCCAAGAACGGTTTGGTATGTAAATTTAACTTGCATATATGATTACTTCTCTTTTTTTAAGAATCGGGGCGTGTTATTATTGCGTCCTACTATATAAAAAATTTGATCTATTATTTTAATTTTCTGGATACTTCGGGAAGCCCCGTTAATATCATAATTTTGATTTGAAAGGGTGATGAATCCTCCCTTTTTATCGTTCTTCAAAAATACGCCATGAGACCCATCTAGCCTACCTAATTGGGTACTTATTTCATAGTTATTACCGACTAAAAGGGCATCTAAATATCCATCTTTATCAAAATCTTCTATAAGGATATCTTGAACTGTAGAAGCTTGTGCTAAAAAGGGTAATTCATGGGGTTGAAAAGTGCCATTTCCTTTGTTTTCAAAATAGGTAGAAGCAAATTGATAAGCTTCTTTCTTTTCGGAAGATTGTAACTTCTTTTTGCCTAGGAGTTGTTCTATATCCGCTTTCGCGAAAGCGTTATAAGACAGAAACTTTTTATTGATGGGAGGGATCTGTTTTACGAGTTCATCTTTGGTTGCAATCGTGGTTTCTGTGCCTTGATAATAATAGGTGACAATAGGGTCAATTTGTTTGTTGTCGTCAAAGTCGTTACGATATAACGTGACAGGTTCTTCTAGAGTAGGTTGTAAGCGTGTATTGAGCCCCCAATTACCTGAGATGATGTCTTGATCTCCATCGTTGTCAAAATCGGCAACTTTAATTGTATTCCACCATCCGTGTGTGTTTTCTAATCCTTCTGTTTGTTGACGCTTTAGAGCCGTTCCATTATTTATGAAAATAGTGATAGGCATCCAATGTCCAGCGACGATCGCATCAGGATATCCATCACTGTTGATGTCTTGCCAGGTGATATCGTATACATTTCCGATGTTCTGAAATTCTTTTGCGTAGGTTGCTGTCATATCCTCAAAATGACCTTTACCATCATTTCTAAATAGATATTGTGTCGGTGTTTTTCCAAATTGATGTGGTACTACATTGGCAGTGATTGCAATATCTTGATCTCCATCTTTATCTACATCTACAGCAGTTACTCTAGAAGCATTGACAAAGAGATCTTTAAATTGTTCTTGATCCCTTTGTAAGGTGTTTTGTGATGATATGTATAATCTTGGGGTGAGTGGTTTCCCTCTTTGAAATTCATTCCCTCCACTAACGATCAGTAGGTCGTTAGTTTGATCTCCGTTAGCATCAAAAATAAGTGCATGAGTATCTTCATTTATTTTAGTGTCTTTTGCATCGGGTAATTCTTTGTCTAGGAAATTACCAGCTTCATCTTGTAGCCAAATGCGTGATGATTGCCCTTTAGCTCCTAAAGTAATGATGTCTTCTCTTTGGTCATTGTTTAGATCTCCAGTAGCGATATAAGGGCCTAAATTGGTACTTGCATACGGAATTAAAGGCGAACGACTAAATTCTATTGACGTGCCATCACGGTGTTTAAAATCTATGGGTGATGTTGTGTTTGTAATCAACGAAATTAGTGACTCTTTTTCGTAATTATAGAAGTCTTCTGATGCATTTTCATACGCTAAAACAATGTTTTGATCAGCTTGGATATTTTGAAGGGTTTGCTGTTTTCCATCTGGCCATATCACCTGTAACGAGTCTATAAGTTGATGATTTCCTATGCCAGCAAATAGGGTAGCGGGTGTCGCAGATAAATAACCTTGGGTAGTGAAGTTTTCAAAAAACTGTTGCTGTTCTTTTGTGTAAATGAAAACTTTTGCGCCAATCCCTTGTGTGTTTTTTGCACTTCCTTTAAAATGTATTTTCACATAATGTGTGTGGCTCGTGTCTTTGCGCGTGGTATTTTCTAATATAAACGCATTTTGATTTACATTATTGACGACGAGATCTAGATCTCCGTCATTATCAAGATCTGCATAACTAGCGCCATTACTATAAGAAGCTTGTTGCTGTTGCCATTGATCACTTACGTTTTCAAATTGTGACCCTCCTGTGTTTTTGTAAAAGTAATTGACCGTTTTCTTTTTGGGGAGTTCATCAATAAAAGCGAGTTCTTCAGAGCTCATGCCTTTTCCAAGTTTCTTTTGAATACTTTCATTAGAAATGAAGTTGACAAAGTCCATATCATTGGTGGCTCCTTGTATTCCATTGGTAATATAGATGTCTTTATTTCCATCATTATCAAAATCGGCGATAAGGGGGGACCAAGACCATTCGGTGGCAGATATGCCACTTAAAAATGCAGTTTCTGTATACTTGTTGTTTCCTAGATTAAGATGCAACGTGTTTTGCATGAACTGCGGTTCATATCCATTGCGTAGTTGGTTTTGAAAGATGGGGTAGTTGTATTCGGCTCCAGATACTTTTAGCGTTTGTAGATCTTCTGGTAACATGTCTAATGACATGATATCCGAGTGTCCATCATTATTGATATCTGTAATGGCATTTCCCATAGAAAAATGCGAACTATGCCCGAGGGTAGATTGTGTAGAGTTTATCTCTATAAAGGTTTTGTTTTTTTGATTGATGTATAGGTAATCATTCTCAAAGAAATCATTACCTATGTATATATCTGGATATCCATCTTTGTTAATGTCAGATATGGAAACGTCAAGTCCATAGCCTAATCTACTTTGGAAAATGCCTGAAGTAGCTGTAATATCTACAAATTGGCCTTCTTGGTTTTCCAATAGTTTATCGCCATAAAGCGTATCTTTCTTGGTGCGTAAAGCACCTTTGCCGTAGTTGCTATTTGGGTGTAAAGAATGATGAAGGATAAAAACATCAAGATCTCCGTCTACATCATAATCAAAAAAGGAGGCTTGTGTCATAAGGCCCTCCAGATTGAGGCCATAGTCTTTTGCTTGTTCTTTAAATTGAGGAATTCCATTTGCATCATTTCCTTGGTTGATATATAATAGGTTTGTTCCTTTTAGATTTAAATGGCCACTTACTTTAGAAATGTATATGTCAATGCGTCCATCATGATTAATATCTACAGTGGTGACTCCTGTGGTCCAACCTTGATCATTATGAATACCTGATAAAGAAGTGCTGTTTTCAAATTGTAAGCTTCCTTTATTTATATATAATTGATCAGCTTGTTGGTTTGATGTGAAATAAATATCATCTAGTCCGTCGTTGTTAAAATCGGCGATCGCAGTTCCTGCACCGTTATAGAAATAAAGATAATTTAAGATGTTTAATTCTGTCTTATTGTGAACGGTATTGGAAAAAGAGATTCCAGTATTTGTTGCTTCAACAAACATAGGTTGAAGGACTGTTTCTTCTTTGCAAGAGGTGAAGAAAATCGCACTAATTAATATGAGAAGTAGGGGTTTCAATATGTGTTGAAAATACAAGTTTACTAAAAGGATAGTGAATAAAAAAGAGGGTTGTAAAACAACCCTCTTTTTAAGCTTAATTCAAAAGTTAGGTTTAATAACCTGGATTTTGTGTCAAATTAGGATTTAAGATAATCTGACTTGCTGGAATTGGGAATAAATTTAAATTAGTATCACCCACAGCTCCAGGACTCTTAAGTTCCCAGTTTCTAGTGTACTGTCCGAAACGAATCATATCATTTCTTCTCCACATTTCTGCATATAACTCACGTCCTCTTTCATCTAATAAATCTTGTTCAGTTACTGCTCCTAATGGTGCTGCTCCTCTAAGAACACGTAATGTATTTACATCAGCAGTAGCATCTCCACCACTACGTAATCTAGCTTCTGCTCTCATTAAGTAAGCATCTGAATATCTGAATACAATTTCATGTTCAGTAAATCCTCCATAACGAGGGTTGTACTTTTGAAGACGTATTCCTGTAACTTCATTATTATTAATAAGGTTTGTGTTACCATCGCCATCTAAAAATTCTCTTGTGAATGAAAGAGGGTTTCCAGGACGATCTAATAAAGCCGAACCGTCAATTTCATATTGCTGTCCAATTAAGAAACCAAATCCAATGTTAGATCCAGCTTCAAACCCTGGGAAATTACCAGACTCAGTAGTTCCTGCATCTCCAGTAAAGGCAACACCTTCTGTAGGTACAAAACCACGACGTTCTTCTTGACCACTACCAGGAACATTTATGTTAGCATCTCCTTCAAATAAGTCATAGTATTCTGAAAGTGTAGAAAATCCATTCCATCCACCTCCAGCAATTTCTGGAGCCATGTTATAGTGTAATCCATTCCAGATTCTGTTTCCTACACCAGTAGGTATGAACCAGATTGTTTCATTATCTAAATCATTTCTAAAGATATCAAAGTATCCATCTACTAATCCATATCCTTCAGCTTCAATATCATTTACTAATGAGATTACTTGGTTCATGTCTGCACTATCAGGCGATGTACCAAGGAAGATATGTTTATTTAATAATACTTTAGCTAATAGTAAACGAGCAGCAGATTTTGAAGCTCTTGCATGCGCAGATGCGTTATCTCCAATACCAGCTCCTGGTGGAAGTGAAGGTAAGTTTGCAATAGCTGTATTAAGATCGGCTACAATTTGATCTACAGCTGCTTGACCACTTAATACCGCAGGATCTACTAATAAAGATGCTTCTGGATCACGTACAGGTATTTGACCAAAGTTGTCTAATATAACATACATTCCAAATGCTCTCAAGAAAGAAGCATCACCTACTTGTTCAGCAGTAAGTGTTGTTAATGGAGATAATAATTGTGCTGCAGAAAAATGTGTACCATTCCATTGGTTCCACACATTTGTAATGTATGCGTGATCATTTCTCCAATCATGTTGGTGTAACTGTCTCCAGATACCATTATCTCCCCAGTCAGATCCACGTGTTGGGATAAGCGCTGCGTCTGTAGTAACTTCTGCTAATGCAAATAAGTTTGCTTGATCCCCTATTTGACCATTAAAGCTATTGTATACCCCATCAATAAATGTAGCAGGGTCAACAACACCAGCAAAGTCTTCTGAGTTAACAGATTCTGTTTGCTCTACCTCTAGATCAGTACATGATACCGCAAAGGTTAAAGCCAATGCTCCCAATAGGAACTTAGATGACTTCATATTAATTTTTGTGTGTTTCATAGTATTTATTTTTTAATTAAAATCTTGCGTTTACACCTAATGTAACCGTACGTGCTCTAGGGAACGTTGCATAATCGATTCCAGCAGTAGGAATTGCTTCTGCACTAATATTTCCAGTATTTGTTGTTACCTCAGGATCTAATCCACTATAGTCAGTGATTAAAAATAAGTTTTGTCCTGTGATAGATAGTCGTAAAGAATCAAATAATCCTTCACCACTTACTGGCCAATTATATCCTAAAGAAGCAGATTGTA
>CAKZKZ010000064.1 GCA_937124495.1 uncultured Dokdonia sp.
CACTAGATGCTTTGATGGAGAAATTGAAGTAATATTTGGATTGAAGATTGCTGATGTAAGATGTGTGATTTTTGATTTTAAAAAACAACTACCGACTAATAGTTAACGACGATCCCATGAGTACACTCGTTCAAATAAATGTGTTGCCACATCAAGCTGAAGATGATGATTATATTGCTGAGAAAGCTTTCGCGAAAGCGAGATTAAGAGCAGACGATGTGCGAGAGTGGGATATCCGAAAACGAAGTATTGATGCGCGTAAATCACCTGTACGCATATCATTACAAATTGAATTTTGGAAGCATGATGAAGTACGTGAATCATTACCTGCATTTGTACCTCAAGATGTACATAATGCGCCCGAAGTAGCGATTATAGGTGCTGGACCTGCAGGATTGTATGCTGCGTTACGCGCTGTAGAAGGCGGATTGAAACCTGTTATTTTTGAGAGAGGAAAAGACGTACGTGCACGCAGACGTGATTTGGCTGCGATCAATAAAGATCATATTGTCAATGAGGATTCTAACTATTGTTTTGGCGAAGGTGGAGCAGGAACCTATTCTGATGGTAAATTATATACACGTTCTAAAAAACGAGGAAATGTATTAAAAGCCATAGAATGGTTTGTGCATTTTGGTGCGGTAGAAGATATTTTGGTCGATGCGCATCCGCATATAGGAACGAATAAATTACCAAAAATCATTACAACGATGCGTGAGGCGATTATAGAAGCCGGTGGTGAAGTTCGTTTTGAGAGTAAACTTACCGATCTAAAAATAGTAAACAATCAGATTAAGGAAATCCAAATTAATGATACCGATTGGTTGTCTTATGAGAATGTCATTCTAGCAACTGGGCATAGTGCGCGAGATATCTTTTATTTACTACATAAAAGAAAAGTGAAGATAGAAGCAAAGCCGTTTGCGATAGGGGTGCGTATTGAACATCAGCAGGAACTGATTGATGAAATTCAATACCATGGAGATAGTGATAATCCCTATTTACCTCCTGCCTCGTATAGTTTGGTACAACAAGTAGATGGAATGGGTGTCTATTCTTTTTGTATGTGCCCAGGTGGAATTATCGCTCCCTGTGCGACAGCGCAAGAAGAAGTCGTTACCAATGGATGGAGTCCATCCAAACGTGATAATCCCTATTCAAACTCTGGAATTGTCGTGAGTGTCACTCCTGAAGATTTGCCTAATTATACAGAAGGAGATCCTTTTGTGTGCTTAGATTTTCAAAAATCTGTAGAAAGAGCTTGTTGGGAAGCAGCAGGAAAAACACAAGCTGTACCTGCACAACGTATGCGTGATTTTGTAGAAGGGAGAGTCTCCAAAAAATTCCCTAAAACATCGTATCAACCAGGTATTGTCTCTGTCGATTTAAATAAAGTATTACCTCCTATGCTCGCAAAGCGCCTTAAGAAAGCGTTTCTTGCTTTTGGAAGAAAGATGAAAGGGTATCTAACCAACGATGCTGTATTGCATGCTCCTGAGAGTAGGACATCCTCTCCAGTGTCTATTCCTCGTGATCCTATGACCCTAGAGCATGTAGAAGTACATGGTTTGTATCCTTGTGGTGAAGGTGCTGGATATGCAGGTGGGATTATATCTGCTGCGATCGATGGGATTAATTGTGTAGATCGCGTGATAGAGAAGTATAATTTACAAGATTAATGAATCAATATTCCTGTATTTTACCTATAAATTTTTGTATTTCATAGAGTTAGTAGATTTTTATTTTTTTGCTTTTTTATTTTAAGAAGAATGCGCTATCTTGCTTTCAATGATTCCCCTAAATCCACACAATTTAAGTGATGCTTTTGTGCTTACACATCGTATCAAAAGTAAGATTGCTACCGTTTATGTTTACAACAAAAATATACTTGTTGTAGAAGTAAATGAAGGTATTAACTTATCGTATGCTTCCGCAGGAAAACTACTCCTTAAAGGCTTGTTAGTGTTGAAAAACCGTCCTTGGGTCTATGTTTCTCATCGTGTCAACTCGTACTCGGTTATTCCTACAGATTATGAATATTTACATAAAATCAAAACCTTAAAAGCGCTTTCTATTGTAGTGCCTACAGGAACCGATTCTTCTACCACAGCGATAGAACAAATCTTCTGTAGAAAACCTTTTCAGTTATTTAATAATGGATTGGAAGAAGCGATGGTTTGGGCAGAAAAAATGCTTAAAGATGAGGTAAATGATCTAAAGAATCAACGAGATTCTCTTCTTCTCTAAATACTTTTTTTCTTGTTGATTAGTCACTAGATCTAGTGCTGTATCCATATGTGTGAGCGCGTTTGGATAATCATCTTGTGTTAGATAATAATCCGATAGGGTGGCATAATATAAATAACTGCGTTGTCCTAAAGTTTCTGGGTCTAATTGTTTGAGGAGTTGGTAGCTTTCGCGAAAGCGTTTATCTTGTAATTGAACCACCGCCATATTGAGTATATGAGTAGGCATAGGTTCCAATTCATATAGGTGTTGATACCATTTTAAAATGGTCTTCCAATTTGTTTTTTCAAAAGTAGTGGCTTTAAGATGCTCTGCAGCAATCGCCGCCTCATAATGATAAGAAGAAAAAGAAGTGTCTGTAACTGCTTTATGCATAGCTGTATTTCCCAATTTGACTAACGGGAAATACCATAATGATCTATCTTGGTTACGTAAATCCATGAGTTCATTATCGTGATTTGTTCTTGAGTCTATGCGAGCCGCATGAAAACACATTAATGCAAACAAGGCGTATGCTTTTGGAATTTGCGTGGTTGTATGTGTGAGTAACATTTTACATAAGCGCATAGCTTCAGCACAGAGTTCTTTACGTATAAGCATCTCTTTTTTTGTAGAATGGAATCCTTCATTAAAGATGAGGTAGAGTACTTCCATGACACTATCTAATCGATTGGAAAGTGCTTTGCCTTGCGGAATTTTAAAAGAAATATTTTCTTTTTGAATAGCGATTCTTGCACGACTCAATCGTTTCTTAATCGTTTCTTCTTTGGTCAATAAAGCAGCGGCAATTTCTTTATGACTAAAACCAGAGACTGTTTTTAGTGCAAATGAAATACGGTCTTTTGGATTGAGAAGCGGATGACAGGCAGTAAAGATCATACGTAACTGACTATCTTCGATCTCATTATCTAGGAATAGTTCTTGTATGGCAATTGTTTCTGTTCCAGTAGTCAGGTTTGGAACTCTTTTGTGAGCTGCTTTTAATTTTCTAAACAGATCTAAAACTCTGTTTTTTGCAGCTTGAGTAAGCCAGGCTTCGGGATGTTCTGGTGGCGTATTTTTCCAAGAGATGGTGGCTTTTATAAAGGTATCTTGTATAGCATCTTCAATGGTTTCTAGATGTGCTAATCCAAAGATACGTGCCAAAACAGAAACCATCTTCCCGTAGTGGTGCCTGAAAAGATGGTCTATAAGTTTTGGTTCCATAATTATTTGTCAAAGACCATGATTTCACGTATTTCTACAGTACCACCCAGATCGTAATCAGGGAAGTCTTGTGCGATGTCTTGTACGTGATCCATATCTTTTGCTTCAACGATATAATAACCGCCTACAATTTCTTTTACCTCGGCAGAGGTAAGATCTGTAACCGTTCTATTTTCTCCAGAAACTCTTCGTATATCAGGGGTTAATGCATTTCCGCCGCGTAACACGCCAGTTTTTTCCATTTTATCACCCCAAGCAAACCATTTGCCCATACGGTCTTGTAATTCTTCTGGAGATAAACCTAGGTCTGCATAATCAGCTCCTACAAAAATCATCATAAATTCTTTCATACTTGTTGTTTTTAAGATTGTTCATTAGTAAGACGATACTGTTTTGAAAAAGGGGGACACTACAAGCATCTTTTTTATGTATTTTTTTTAATATTCCTGATATCTTCTTTCTACTCGATCCCTAAAAAATATTTCTGGCGTTCTTGTTGACTCATAAGCAGTACCTAAAGGATTAATTTGAAAAGCATCTTGTAGTGATTTTAGTTCCTTTTGTATAAAGGTGGCTTCTGTTTTGGGAAGTGTACTCATTTTTTGCTTTATAAATTTCCTTAAACCTTTATCCAGAACAGATAACTCTTCCTTTTTTGACATATTCACTAAACTCTTCGTGTACGTACTTTAGTACAGATTGCACGGTCTTTTTATAAAGATTATTGGCTTGCTGTTCCTTTTTGTTTTCTTCTTCGGCAACTGAGAGAAGGAATTGCTTTTCTTCCTCGAGCTGTTTTTTATCAATTCTTGATTGTTGTTTTAATTGTTTTGTGCTGAGGTATAATTTCAGAATAACAAGAACAAGCCCTAGAATTGTAATAATAAATGCGATGATTTCTTGTGAAGCGCTTAAATTCATAACGAATGTTTGATATGCACCTCTAAAGTAATTGATTACCGTATGCAAAACAAGTTGTAAGGTATAAGCTCTTTTCCCATACTTCTTTGATGCATCATGTGGTTCAAGTATATTAATAATAATTTTGAGCAATAGCAGCAGTAGTTATCAGCGTTGTAATCACTTATGGTATGCTCTTTGATTGTATACATAATTGTAGACAATAAAGAAAAATAACAAACGTTAGTGGTTTAAATAGCTTAACCTATTTCAAAATGAAACATAAAGTAAACATCGAAAGACCCTTGATGTCTCTAAAAAGAAACATATTGAAATTTGTATAAGGAAAGCCCTCTTTTTAAGAGGGCTTTTTTTAATGTATATGGTTGTTGTCTTGTTCTGAAAAATTATAAGTGTTTCCTATGAATATAACACATCTGAATCCACAATAATAGTTGTAAGTTCTACGGTATGTCCATCTGGATCTTTGGTATAGATAGAATGAAAATAGGTGTGATCTGTAAAAATATAATCTAGTTCTAAAGCTTCGTATTTCTTTCTTGCTTTTATAAAGCTTTCTGCACTTACGTGAAAAGCAAAGTGATCAATCTTTATGTTTTTGGAAGAAGGGTCTAAGGTAGGATCATCTATGGTGGCAGGAAATAAGGCAATACCCGTTTTTTGAGCCAACATAAAAATAGGATATGGACCCCATTCAGGAACAGTTTTTCGTTTGAGTCCGAGGACTTGTTCATACCATACTGCAGATGCTTCTAGATCTTTTACGCGTATAGCTACATGATCTAGATAGTCTATTGTAAAATCATTCATGATTCCTTTTTTAGCATAAATTCACCCCAGTCACCTTCTCCTGGGGATTCTCCCATTTCCCATTCTCCTATGATCTCATCTTCGGTTTCATTTAAAAAACCTGTATATTGAATTATAGGGTGTTTTTCCTGAGGGTCTATAGCGAGTTTACCTTGTTCATTTATATAATAAAGACAAGGATACTGTTTCGTAAAACTCACAAGGTTTTTTTCTATAAACCCTTTTATGGTTGCAGGTTTGTCAAAAAGGTGTTTTGATTCTTCATCTTCAGCAGTGCCCGAAAATGACCCATGATGTAGATTCATAGACATTTTAAAATCTACCCGTTCCTCTTCATCTTCAGATAAATTCTCATTTTCATCATAGATAGGATAGGTGAAATAACCTGACCAATTTTGTATTATGTCTATTATTTTCATTTTTTAAGATCTAGTTTGATTACCACAGATCCAGCTGCTTTATCATGCATTGCTTTTTTCCTATTATTACTAGGTACAGTAAGTAGTGATAACCATCCTAGAAAGAACTTGATTAGAAATCTAAGTAAAGCATTTAGAAAATTAATGTTTTGCGAGATATCTTCTTCTTTTTTTACAGCAAGGTTTAAGTAGGTATGCCCTACAGTACCTCCAAAAAAACTCACAAAAATAGGATCGTAAAGAAAAAAGAGTAATACAAATAAAAGTATTCTAACATAATTAGATACAGAGTCAAAAGAAGACAATATTCCTGAAAAAACATACATCAATGCAATTAATAAGATAGTATCCACAACAGAGGCTTTTACTCTATCAATTAGGTTGGCATATTTTTGATTCATAAATAGAGTCTATTATTTGTTATAAACATTTAGTTGTTTAAATGTAATATATAAAAATCAGCATTATATTTAAACAATCCAATACTCTGTTTGGTTTTATTAAAAATATAGAAAAAAGATCTATGTTTTTAAATTTATTTAGAATAATTAAAAATAAGCTTGGTGGGAAACATTATTCCACATATTTTTGCATCTGAATTTCAAATATTATTCATAATCAGTCTAAATAAAAATAAAATGAAGCTTAGATTATTTACAATTATTGTTCTTTTATGTGCTTTTGCAAAAGCACAAACACAACAACAAAAAGATTCTATTACATTTGATCCGCAAAAGCAATTAAATACAGCACAACGTTTATTGTCTGGAAACTATGCAAGTGCAGTGACGGTAAGGGCTTATGGAGAATTAACATATAACCAACCAGAAGCTGATAATGGAGAGTTAGATGTACAACGTCTTGTTATTCTTTTCGGGTATAAATTTAATGACAAAACACAGTTTGTTACAGAAATAGAATTTGAGCATGTAAATGAAGTTTTTGTAGAACAAGCTTTTGTAAATTATAATGTAGCAAATAATGTGAGTTTACGTGGAGGATTAATGCTTGTTCCTATGGGAATCATTAATGAATATCATGAACCAACAACATTTAATGGAACAGAACGTCCAGCTGTAGATAATGTGATTGTCCCTACAACTTGGAGAGAGTTGGGAATTGGAGTTACGGGACGTTGTAATGAAGTATCCGTAGGATACCAAGCTTATATTTTTAATGGATTTCGTTCTTCTGAATTAAACGGAGAGGGTGGTGTAAATGGAATATTAAGAGGAAGTAATGGCTTAAGAGGTGGACGCCAAAAAGGAATAAGATCTACTATAGATAGTCCTACA
>CAKZKZ010000065.1 GCA_937124495.1 uncultured Dokdonia sp.
AGGTGGAGAAACTCATCGATTTGCATTGTATGCTCTGATTATGCTGAGAGATAATCATATCGATTTTGCAGGAGGTATTACACAAGCCATCCAGAAAACAGTAGCGTATCTTAAAGAAACCAAACGTGATCTAAAAATTATTGTAGAGGCTCGTAACTTAGCCGAGATTGATGAGATTTTAAAAAGTCATAAAGATGTGTATCGTATTCTTATAGATAATTTTAATTATAAAGATACTAAAGAGGCGGTACGTCGTATAGGTAATTTATGTCTTACGGAATCATCTGGAGGAATTAATGAAGAGACCATACGTGAATATGCTCTTTGTGGAGTAGATTATATTTCTAGCGGGGCTTTGACGCACTCAGTATATAATCTTGACTTAAGTTTGAAAGCAGTATAAATGGCAGGGTCATTAGAAAATAAACTAGAACGTTTTGCAAGTTTTAGATTCTGTGTGAGCTTTCTTAAAAAAATCGTGCTTCCTGGTTTTGGAGGGATGACCTTATACCATCTTATAAAAACCTATTTAATAGGCATTGTACGCGGAACATTATCCTCTAGGGCAGGCTCTATAGCATATAGTTTTTTTATGGCGATATTTCCAGCCTTACTTTTTTTATTAAACCTGATTCCTATTATCCCAATACCTGATTTTCAGAATAAGTTCATGGAGTTTATTTATGATCTTATACCAGGGCAATCCTTAGCTTTTTTTGAACCTGTGATACAAGATATCTCAAGAAATCCAAGGACAGGACTTCTTTCTTTTGTAGCTATCTTGGGATTACTGCTTATGGCTAATGGAGTGAATGCAATTTTTAGTGGTTTTGAAGGGTCTTTTAATGTCACAATTAACAGGAATTTTTTAAAGCAATATCTAGCAGCTCTAGGGGTTGCTATTGTTTTGGCATTGTTGTTGGTTACTACTATATCGGTGTTAATTTATTTTGAATACCTATTACGTAGTTTAAGAGACCGGGATATGATGAGTGATGGTGTAGATGTTGCATTGGTATCTATAGGAAGTTATGTGTTTTTTGTCATTATGATATACATATCTATAGCAACGCTTTATTACTTTGGGACAAAAGAAGGGAAAAGTATGCGTTTCTTCTCTCCTGGAGCATTAATGACGACTGTGCTATTTATGCTTACCACTTATCTTTTTGGTATTTATATCGATAATTTTTCCAATTATAATGAGTTGTATGGCTCTATAGGTGCTCTTTTAATTATGATGTTATATATTTGGCTTAATTCAAATTTATTATTACTTGGGTTTGAATTAAATGCCGCATTACAAAAATTAAAAATGAATCAAAACCCTCAATAAACAAATTATGAGAAATTTTATGTTAGCCTTAATGGCAGTTTTTAGTATTGGATTTGCAAACGCACAAACGGAAGTAGGAGATGCAACGCTTCCTAATCAAATAACGATGGGAGGTGCAGAGCTTGTTCTTAATGGAGCGGGGATGAGAGAGAAAGTAGTATTTGATCTCTATGCAGGAGGATTATATCTTCAATCTAAAAGCAGCGATGCGCAGCGTATTATTAATGCTGATGAAACAATGGTGATGAAGTTAGATATTGTTTCTAAACTTGTTTCTAGTAAGAAAATGAAAAGTGCTGTAGATGATGGATTTGAAGCTTCTACAAACGATAATATTGCTCCATTAGCAGACCGAATAGAGAAATTTAAAAGTTTTTTTAGTGATAAGATAGAAAAGACCAATGTATTTGATATTGCTTATATCAAAGGAGAAGGATCTGTCGTGTACAAAAATGGAACTAAAATAGGTGTGATCGAAGGAATGGACTTTAAAAAGGCCCTTTTTGGAATCTGGTTAGGAGAAGATCCAGCAGATGATGATCTTAAAGATGCAATGTTAGGAAACAATTAATACGTATTCTTAATTATGATAAAACGGTAGACTTAAGTCTACCGTTATTTGTTTTATACAACTAGTGATTTTTAAATAGATGAAAATTAGACAAACCCTATTATATATTATGTTTCTATTCATAGCCTTACAGGGCTTTGGGCAACAAGAAACTGTTTTTGGAAAGTGGAAAACAATAGACGATGAGACTGGAGAAGCAAAATCTACAGTAGAGATTTATAAAAAAGGAGATAAAGTTTTTGGGAAAGTGATTGCTATTACAGATGTGACACAGCAAGATGAAATTTGTAACCTTTGTGAAGGGGAAGAAAAAAACACCCCTATTCTTGGGTTAGAAATCATTAAAAACCTTAAAGAAGATGATGGAGCATATTCTGGAGGAACTGTTTTTGATCCTGAAAAAGGGAAAAAGTATAAAGCAAAAATTTGGGTAGATGAAGACGATCCATCTATATTACATTTAAGAGGCTATATTTCTATCTTTTATAGAACACAAAATTGGATACGTGTGAAATAATACTAGTGAAATAATAACCTTATTATCAAAAACCCGTATTTCTACGGGTTTTTGTTTTGTATAGAAGTTTTAGATTTGAAAATTTGCAATTTTTTTTACTAAATTGACAAAGAAAACAATTATTAACTAACACTAAAACACACACAATTATGAATCCATTTATTGGCGAAGTTGTTATGTTTGGAGGGAATTTTGCGCCCAGGTCTTGGGCCTTTTGTAACGGACAGCTACTGGCTATCTCTTCAAACACGGCCTTGTTCTCGATTCTAGGAACCACCTATGGTGGTGATGGCAGAACAACGTTTGCATTACCAGATTTAAGAGGAAGAACACCTATTCATCCTGGTCATGGCCCTGGGCTATCTACATACAGACTAGGAGAAAGAGGAGGGGTTGAAGATCATACTCTGACTGTTGCGCAAATGCCTACACACAATCACTTTGCAGCAAGTGATACAACAGGGAATGTGGGAGATAACAATAATGAGGATGAACCAGATGGGAATTTCTTAGGTAATGGGCAGATATATAGTGCTGCTGCTGCTGCTGGAAGTCTACTTAATGGTGGCGCAGTAACAACTGCTAGCACGATGTCTAATACCGGTAGTGGTCAGTCTTTTGATACTATGAAGCCTTTCGGTACTGCTAATTATATTATAGCACTATTTGGAGTGTATCCATCTAGAAATTAATATACTACTTAAATCAATTTACTAACAACATACAAAAACAATATATTATGGATCCATTTTTAGGAGAAATTAAATTATTTGCAGGAAATTTCGCACCAAGAGCTTGGGCATATTGCGATGGTCAATTATTACCTATAAGTCAAAATTCAGCTTTATTTTCAATATTAGGAACTACATATGGTGGTGATGGTAG
>CAKZKZ010000066.1 GCA_937124495.1 uncultured Dokdonia sp.
AGTGCATTCTTTACATTAAGCTCCTATATAATTCCAAGTAATTTTGTGACGATTAATGGTTTAAAAGTTCCTTTAGGAAAATGTATAGATGGGAATAAACGCATTATTCCTGACAAGAAACAGCGTGAAGATTACTGTGCTTGTTTTGTTGAAAAAATTACGAATGACTCAATATTAAAACAAACATACAAACAACGACTTGAAGGTGATCAACTCGCTATAGTTTTTAAAGAAATAGAATCCAGCCCCAAATTTATTGAACTAGGGATTCAAGATTGTATGTCTTCGGTTACTATGAAGTGGACGAATACGATTGCTACGTCTATGAAGAATAACTGGAAACAAAGACTTGTCGGAACCGATTTTGAATTGACAAACGATATTGACACCTATTGTGATTGCATGATCAATGCGTATAGAGAATTTCCGTTGGAAGTTATTATGCAAGAAGATTTCGCGCAAAGCGAAACTGAATTAACTATTGAAGCGAAGTGCGTAGAAAATTCTAAAAAATAGTCATACATACCATGAACACCAAAGAAAACCTCATCCAACAACTAGGTCTCCTACCCCACCCAGAAGGAGGCTACTATAAAGAAACCTACAGGAGTCAAGGAAGTATTCCCGAAGAATCCCTCCCAGAAGCATACAGCGGAAGCAGAAGCCATGCCACAGGCATCTACTTCTTACTGACTTCTGATAGCTTTTCGGCGTTTCATAAAATCAATCAGGATGAGATCTGGCATTTTTATGATGGGGCGCCTATCCGATTGCATATCATTTCAAAAGAAGGCGTGTATTCCCATCATACCATTGGGCGCAATGTCTTGGCAGGAGAAGTCCCACAGCTTGTGGTAGAAGGAGGTGATTGGTTTGCCGCCGAAGTCATCGGCGAAGACACCTATGCTTTTACAGGATGCACGGTAGCACCAGGTTTTGATTTTAAAGATTTTGTACTTCCTAGTGGTGAGGAACTGATCACACTATTTCCAGAGCATGCAGAAGTGATTAAGAAATTAACGCATCATTAGGAGCAATAGCTTATTCTAAATAGATGCAATAGCATTCTTTATTTTGTTTTTTATTAGGCATACCTTACTATTAATACCAGTATCTTTGCCAAAGCCAATCCCTACAAAATCGCTAGTCATACTATGGAAAAAACGGAGTTTTTAGAAAAGCACATTTTTACAGATCTTCAAAATCTAAATAAGAACGTTGAAGCTGATTCAATATATTCCTTTTCAGAATTAGATTTTGCGACTATTCTTGAGCGAATCGAGCATTTTGGCATTGGAATCTATGCGATTGAACCTTGGTTTGAAGGTAACGTATATGACACAAAGACCAATGAAGACTACAGAAAGAAAGCTACAGATCCAAAATGGTATAAAAGAGCTTATTCGGAATTTAAAAAACGACAAGCGGATTTACAGTATACAGCAACATTCAGGATTTCGGACAAATTGTTAGCGAAAGAAATATAACTTCTGTAACATCATTCTATTTATCTCGTATTTAGGATAAATAAATAGAAACATTAACGATACTACTCTAAATATTATCATCTTATTTGGAGCTATTCAAGGTTTTACGCTTTGTGGCTACATATACAAGCAGGGATATGAAAATAAAAGAGCACGTGCATATTATGTACTATTCCTTTTTTCACTAGCATTTTTTAATCTAGTCTATGCATTCCTATACATGCATGTAAATTCTATAGGCTTTATTCCATTAACTTCCTTTCCTTTTCCTTATAAATACCTCATTGGTGTAGGGTTTTATTTTTATATCAAGCATCAGATAACAAATAGAAAATTGATTACTTCTAGTGAGTATCTCTTATTTCTTCCCGCAATTATCTATGGAAGCATAAGACTCTATTGGTATATAAGTATACATACAGGAATAGATAAAGATATTTTTTGGCGAGTGTACCAAACTGGTTTTTTTCTATATAATGATGTTTCCTATCTCTTGTTTAATTTATGCATGATGTTATTTGCTATTCGGTTTCTTACAAAACATAGACAAGCTATTAAGGGGTCAATAGCTGTCCAAAAAAATTGGCAATGGTTATATACTTTTTCATGGGTATTCATTGCATTCATCCTATTAAATTTACTGCATCAGTTCATTGCTATTCTTTTTAACCTTCAAGATAGTGCTCAATATTATTACATAATCTTACTCTTAAACTCTTTATATATTTATTGGATTGGATATATAGGTTTTTCAAAATCAAACTTATTATTTAGATCGTTTGTTTTAAAAGATAAAGAACAAGAAGCATTGTATACAACGCTTAAAAATAAGCTTGATGCTGTCATGACGACAAAAGAGGTTTTTACAAACAAACATCTAAAAGTTTCAGACCTAGCGATTCTTCTTGACATAAAAGAAAAAGAAGTATCTATATACATACAAGAAACCTACGCAATGTCATTTTCTGACTTTATCAATTCATATAGAATCAAAAAAGTAAAAACACTTTTACAATCTTCTCATGTAGAAAAATACACTTTAGTTGCTATTGCAGAAAAAGCAGGATTTAGCTCAAAATCATCTTTTAATGCTTTATTCAAAAAAGCAACTGGTGTCACTCCTTCTCAATTTAAAGCGTCTTGTAAAAAGTAAGATGTCCAATATCTTATTTTTGGACATTCTCCCACATTCTTTCACTAATAAATGATATGATAGCGTGTAGTTTTGGGCTTATAATTATTTTAAAAAATACAATTATGAAGTCAATATGTACAGGGATATTACTAAGCTTTTTTTTATTTATGACAAATGCTTATGGTCAAAACAGACAACCAACGGTTAAAGATAGTATCACATTTTTTTACAATGATTTACTAAGTAATTTAGAGTTAAAGTATTTAAATCGTGCATACGTTGATTGGGCCAAAATAAAGAAATACACACTTGAACAGGCACTTAAAGCTGATGATTTTAGTACATCTTTAGCAACAACATCTGTGGTTTTTGACACCATTAAGTGTAATCATTGCAAGTTATTTTCAGATTCAGGTTTTTACGGAAGTACATTAAACAAACAACTATCCCAAGAAGATTTCAGTAGAGAGTTCTTAGTAGAATTAGAAAAAAATCCTTCTTTTCAAGTAAAACGTATCAATAAGAATATTGGGTATATCAATATGCCAGGGATGTTAATGATCGATTTGACTCAAGATGCCCTCAATATAGAGGCGCAAAAAATGTATGATGAAATCGTCGAATTGCAAAAAACAAAAAAAATCAAAGGATGGGTTATAGACTTACGTTTTAATGGTGGCGGGAATGTTTTTCCTATGCTGGCTGCTTTACATAGTTTATTAGGGGATAACATTATGTATAATGCAATTGATAACGAAGGCATTAATATTGGTATTCATACACTAAGAAAGGGAGGGTTTTACGAAGGTAAAGAGGTAAAAGCAAAAGTAATTCCTTCGATTATACCAGACACAGAGATCCCTGTAGCATTGCTTATTGGCAAACTCACAGGAAGTTCTGGTGAAGACATTGCTGTAGCGTTTAAGAATAGAAAAAATGTCATTTTTATAGGAGAAAACACCTATGGCTTTTTAACGGGGAATGACTTATATGAACTACCGTACGCTATAAAAGTAGCACTCACTACATCCTATATCACTGATGCTCATGAAAAGTATCAAGCATACATCACTCCAGATATTGAAATTATAAAAGAAGCCAACTTTGAGGATCTTACAAAAGATAAAAATGTGATGGAAGCTATAAAGTTTATAAATACTAAAAATTAGTTATGTAGTTTTTTAAAATACGTATCATATAACGCATCAAAAAAGCCTATTATCTTATTAAGACAATAGGCTTTTTTATGTATCAGTATACTGGTTGCTACCAGTTTTCTCTCTTGACTAAGTTTGCAATGTGCATATAGTGATGCATTCCGTGCCACGCATACTGTCCTACATTTTGACGTAAAGAGATCACTTTATTACCATCTGGATGTACAAACGTGCGATTTAATTGTTCATCACTTAGACTACGTAACAAACGTACTAATTTATAGTGTACAACTTCTAAATGTCTTAAAGACCATTCTACGGGCATTCCATCAAGATCTGGAAGATTCGTCCATTCTTTTTCCAAATACGGTTTTATCGTTGGGTTCTCTTCTGTAAGTGCCCATTTAAAACGAATATAACTATGGTGGTGACTATCTGCTACATGATGTACAACTTGTCGTACCGTCCATCCTTCTGGTCTGTATGGCGTGTCAAGTTGTGTATCATTCATCTCACTTACCATATCGCGTAATTGTGCAGGTAAGACTTCTAGAATGGTGATCCATTCTTTCAATTTTTCGTCTGTAATAGTTTCAGGTGGCGTAAATGTGCCTATTGGGTATTTGAGTGCTTCCATACCTCAAAAATAAAAAAAGTGCCTATCGTAATAGGCACTTTTTTATGAGTAGTTATTCACAGTGTATACAACTGCTTATTTCTAGTTCTTTATTTTCTGAGTACGCTTTCGCGAAAGCTTATACAACTTATTTTACACCAACAAGTTCTACATCAAAAATAAGCGTTGCATCTGGAGGAATCACTCCACCAGCACCACGACTTCCATATCCAAGATCTGAAGGAATGACTAAACGAGCTTTATCACCTACGCCTAATAACATAATCCCTTCATCCCATCCTGCGATCACTTGTCCTTGACCAATTGGAAAATCAATAGGTGCATTACGCTTATATGAACTATCAAATACAGTTCCATCAGGTAATTGTCCTTTATAATGTACAGAAACCGTTTGTCCAGCTGTTGGCTTTGCTCCATCACCTTTTTGGATAATCTGGTATCTTAAACCACTTTCTGTTTTATCAAAACCAGCTGCAATAGCATCTAGTGCTTTATCTTGTGCTGCTTTTGCTTCTGCGATTCTTTTTTCTCTAGATCCTTCAAAAGTTCTGAATGCTTCGATTGCATTCCAAGCTTCTGCATCTGCTCCTTGACGTATAATAGTCACAGTATCCATAGTATCTCCTTGTGCAATAGCATCTACAACATCTTGTCCTTCAATCACAGATCCAAATACGGTATGCTTACCATCCAACCAAGCAGTTGGTACGTGTGTGATAAAAAACTGACTCCCGTTTGTTCCAGGGCCTGCATTTGCCATACTTAATTTACCCGGTGCATCATGAATAAGTTCTGGATGAAACTCATCATCAAACTGGTATCCAGGGCTTCCTGTTCCAGTTCCTTGAGGACATCCCGCTTGTACCATAAAATCAGGAATAACTCTATGGAAATTTAATCCATCATAATATGGAGTTCCTTGTGGTTTAGCACCATTTTCCATATTCCCTTCAACAAGTGCGACAAAATTCCCTACAGTTCCAGGAGTTTTCTCATGCTCTAATTGAGCTACTATCTCGCCTTTTGGCGTACTAAATTTAACGTATATACCGTCTTGCATTCGTTCCATTTTTTAATAAGTTGCAAAGATAGTATATCCTAATGAAGGGTAAAGTATTAGCCTTTAGATTTTTTGTAACTACTGAAGTATTTTTTTGCTTCCTTCATCACTCTAGGTGCTAAATATATAGTCGCAACCATCGTAGGAATCGCCATCAGTGCAAAAACACCATCTATTAAGTTGATCATCATACTTAAAGAAGTGGTTGCTCCTAGCATAATACTCGCTACATAAAAGATATTATAATACTTTTTATTTTTTGCCCCAGCCAGAAAGCTCAAACTCTTAGATCCATAATAGGAATAGGAGAATAATGACGAGATACTAAATACGGCAATACAGATTAATAATATATATTTTCCTGCCGATGGG
>CAKZKZ010000067.1 GCA_937124495.1 uncultured Dokdonia sp.
TGCAAGAGCTATGGTTCGAATTTGTAAAGAAGAGAGTTTTCACCAACGACAAGGCTATGAAATACTGCTAACTTTAACTAGAGGAACTCAAGAGCAAAAAGAAATGGCACAAGATGCATTAAATCGCTGGTGGTGGCCTTCATTGATGATGTTTGGACCTACAGATGCAGAATCTCCCCATACTGAACAATCGATGAAATGGAAGTTAAAACGAAAATCAAATGATGACTTGCGTCAACAGTTTATAGATCAAACGGTACCTCAAGCAGATCTTTTAGGACTTACGATTCCAGATCCAGATCTCAAATGGAATGAGGAAACAGGTCATTATGATTTTGGAGAAATCAACTGGGATGAATTTTGGCAAGTAGTCAAAGGACATGGACCTTGTAATAAACAACGTATGAAAGCAAGAGTTGGTGCTTGGGAAGAAGGAACATGGGTGCGTGATGCAGCAATGGCGTACGCTGAGAAGAAGGAGAAACGTAAAAAAGTATCGAAAGCAAGCTAAATAAAATGACGCAAGACTCAGCCTTCGGCTTAACTTAGGACATAGGATTAAAATATATCAAATTTGTCCTACGTCTTATGCCCTAAAGCAAAACGGTCTTACATCAATATTCACAATATAAAAGTTAAAGATAATGTCCGATAAAAACAACTGGCCCCTTTGGGAAGTCTTCGTACGAAGCAAAAACGGATTAGAACACAGACATTTTGGAAGTCTTCACGCATCAGATGCAGAGATGGCTTTAGAAAATGCACGTGATGTATATACCCGCAGAAGTGAAGGTGTGAGTATTTGGGTCGTAGAGAGTAGTCATATCACGGCGAGTAATCCAGAACATAATGGAGAACTTTTTGAGCCTGCCGCAGATAAAGTATACCGTCATCCTACTTTTTATGATTTACCTGATGAGGTGAAGCATATGTAAATTCCCTCACCCCACCCCTCTCCCAAAGGGAGAAGGAGTAATATTTAATTTATGACAAATAATAGTACAACAGATCAAAGTTCTCTCCCTTTGGGAGAGATGTCCGAAGGACAGAGAGGGAATTTATATAACTACATCCTCGGTGTCGCAGATAACAGTCTTATTCTAGGACAACGTCTAGGAGAGCTTTGTGGTCACGGTCCTAACCTTGAAACTGATATCGCAGGAACAAATATATCATTAGATCTTTTTGGCCAAGTGCGAAGTTATTTTCAATATGCAGCACAAGTTTCTGGGGATGAAAAGGCAACAGAAGATACATTAGCTTTTTTGCGCATTGAAAGAGACTATAAAAATGTACTGTTAGTAGAACAGCCAAATACTGATTTTGGATACACCATTGTACGTCAGTTTCTTTTTGATGCCTACCATTTATTATTCTTAAGAGAATTAGAAAAAAGCAACGATGAGACGCTTGCAGCTATTGCTAAAAAGTCGATTAAAGAAGTCAGTTACCACTGGCGTTTTTCTTCAGACTGGATTAGAAGATTAGGAGATGGAACTCCAGAAAGTCATGAACGTGTGCAAGAGGCTGTAACAGATCTTTGGATGTACACAGATGAGTTATTCCATCAGACAGATGCAGATCAAGCAATGATCGCAGAAGGAATAGGAGTT
>CAKZKZ010000068.1 GCA_937124495.1 uncultured Dokdonia sp.
GGTAATATTGCTATACTCTGAATTTTGAAAAAGAAATTCATTTCCTATACTATTCCTATTGGTATAGTATCTGATTTCTGCACTTAGTTTGTTAAATGCATATCCAGCTCCAATACCTAAAACTCCTGTAGCGGAGGAAGCAATAAGATCAGAAGCATTTTCATAAATAACTTTGGTATTACTGCTAAAATCTATAGAGTAATTTAGGCCTAAATATATCTTTGAATTGTTATTAAGTAAAAAATAATGTCTAAAACCTAGACTAACATCAAGAGCTTTATACGATGCTGTGTCAAAACCATCTGGTGTTGGATCTAATACAGAAGGAGATATACCATTAGAAAGCTCAGCTTCGAATGTTTGATATCTCATGTCTAGAAATATAGACCATTTTTGAGCATTAAATGGCAATACATATTCTAACTCAATACCAGGGACAAATCCAATATTATTACCAAAATCAGCAGTTCTTCTCGAGTTTGACTCGACAGCATAATTTGTAGATTGTACACCTGCAATTAATTTGACATTAAAAGAGTTGTCAATTTTTTTAGTAAGAGTCTTGTTTGTTTCACTACCAGAACAAACACCATACGCACTAAAATACTTAAGGAGTGAGGTTTCTGTATAACGTAAATTTTCTACTCTGGGCATTTTTTTATTAGTACAATTTAAACCTGAAGCCAATTGTTGCTTGTAAAAATTGTTTACGTCTAACTTCTTATTAATATTAAAAAAACGTTTATAGACTAGTGTGTGTATATTGTTATCAGCTTTATAGAAAAAATTTGTTTTATTATTATCTGTATATCTTAAAAGGGAAACGTCATTTTCGATGATAACTTTTAAGAATACTGTTTTTTCTTTAAAATCTGGTTCTCTTGTATATTCTAAGCTGTTTAAATCATCTGGACTTACATCTATCTTAACAGTATGACGTTCATATTTAGAAGCATTTGTGATTGCAAATTCTTTAATTTCCTTTATAGAGAAGTTTTTTGAATCATCACTTGTCATTGACGTCTTAAAATCAAAATCTGTAGGATTGTTTTTCCAGTCAGAGTTTTTAATAAAACCTTCGACCTTTTGATCTGCATTATTGATATAATATCCTTTTTCAAAGACTATTTGAGCATTTATACTACTAATGAATAAACAAGTTAAAATAGTTAGGATGTATTTCATACGGATCTTTTTATTTTTAAAAACAGCACAAATATATAGTTTTAATATGTGCTATAAAGCAATATAAAGAGGTATAATAATAAGTGCTTTCCCAATTGTTAATTTCCTTTTTACAACTCTACATAATTATACGCTATTTCTCCCGTTATGCATAAAGAAGAAAAGTATCTTTGAATAGCAAAATAGACCCAATCTCAATACATCATATCAAAAACAATCATTATGCAGAAATTTATCACGGTACTTACCGCATTTCTACTATATACAACTATACTCTCTGCACAGCAAACTGCTATTGATACAGATGACCTTGTTAAATATAACAAGGCATTATCGCTGTATAATAGGCAGCAGTATCTCGCAGCACAAACCCTGTGTGGAGAAGTCAAAGACGAAACAAATGATACCACCATTAAAGGAGACTGTGCGTATTATATCGCAAACGCCTCGGTGCGTTTAAATCAACAAGGGGCTGACAATCTTATGCAAAGTTTTGTCAATGACTATCCGACTAGTACCAAGCGTAATTCAGCATTTCTGGATGTGGCTTCTTTCTATTTTGATAACGGAAAATATGCTTATGCTCGTAAATGGTACGATAGAGTAGATGAAGGAAGTCTGACAGGAGGCGCTAGAGAGACCTATGATTTTAATAATGGGTACTCCTATTATAAAAGTAAACAATACGATCAAGCAAAAAAGTTTTTAAACCGTGTACGTGATTCTCAAAAATATGGTTCACAAGCCAAATATTACTTAGGATTCATGGCGTATGAAGGGGATGACTATCAAGAAGCCGATGAGCTTTTTGATGCGGTCGAAGATAAAGAATCATATAAAGAAGAGTTAGCCTACTTTAAAGCCGATCTCAATTTTAAATTAGGAAAGTTTGACCAAGCTATTGCCGAAGGAAAGTCACAACTACCTACTGCAAACCCAAAAGAAAAATCAGAACTGAATAAGATTATAGGAGAAAGCTACTTTAATCAAGAAAAATATGCAGAGGCCTTACCGTACCTTAAAGAATACAAAGGAAAAAGAGGGAAGTGGAATAATACCGATTATTATCAATTAGGATATACCTATTACAAACAAGGAGATTATGAAAATGCCATTAATGAGTTTAATAAAATTATAGATGGTAAAAATAGCGTAGCACAAAATGCATACTATCATCTTGCAGAGTCCTATCTCAAGACAGATAAGAAGCAACAAGCTTTAAATGCATTTAAAAATGCATCAGAGATGGACTTTGAAGCAAAAATCAAAGAAGATAGTGGACTTAACTATGCAAAGATTAGTTACGAGATTGGAAATGCCTACCAAACTGTACCACAGGTGATCGCAAATTATATCGATGCGTATCCAAAAACTCCCGCAAAAGCCGAACTTGAAGCACTACTTTTAGACTCCTATATAACATCAAAAAACTATAAGGAGGCATTGGTACTATTAGAGAAGAACAACTCCTTCGAAAATAAAGTTGCATATCAAAAAGTGGCTTTTTATAGAGGTGTAGAGTTATATAATGCAGGAAGTTATCTAGATGCAAAAGCAATGTTCAAAAAGTCGCTAGATGAACCTAGAGACGAGCAATTTGTGGCAAGAGCTACCTACTGGAATGCAGAATGTGATTATGTACTCAACAATCATAAAGAAGCTGTGATAGGTTACAAACAATATTTGCAAAACAGCAATGCTGCTGCAACGCCAGAATATTCAGACCTTAATTATAACTTAGCCTATGCGTACTTCTCAGATAAAGATTATGAGAATGCAGCATCGTATTTTGAAAAATTTACAACAGAAAACACAGAAGACAAAGTACGTCTTAATGATGCCTATTTACGATTAGGAGATAGTCGTTTTATCTCTAGTAAATACTGGCCAGCACTTGAAGCGTATAATAAAGCAATCGAAATTAATGTGACTGATAGTGATTATGCGACCTTTCAAAAATCAATGAGTTATGGATTTGTCAATAGGAATGCAGATAAAATTAGTGGTCTTAAAAATTTCGCGCAAAGCTTTCCAAAATCAAGTTATAGAGATGATGCCTTATACGAATTAGGAAATGTATATGTCTCTCAACAGAATAACGATCAAGCCATCGCTGCTTATGACCAGTTGGTACGTGATGTGCCTGGGAGTTCTTATGTCTCTCGTGCCTTACTTAAGAAAGCATTGATTTATGATAACAATAACCAATCGGATCAAGCTATTAACATTCTTAAAAAAGTAGCTACCGATTATCCAGGAACACCAGAAGCATTACAAGCTGTGACTACAGCAAAATTGATCTATATAGATTTAGGACGCGTGAATGAGTATGGGCAATGGGTGAGTACGCTAGATTTTATAGATATAGAAGACGCAGAGTTGGACGATGCTGCTTATGTTTCGGCAGAAAAACAATATCTGGAAAAGAATGCAACGCAAGCAACACGTCTTTTGGATGAATACCTAGAAAGTTATCCTACGGGACAACATGCTCTTAAAGCCCATTTTTATCTGGGTCAACTCGCTTTCGCGAAAGCGGACTACCCCACAACCATTCCTCATTATCAGTTTGTCATTGCTAAGGAGCGATCTGCGTTTACAGCGCAAGCCCTAGCACGATCAGGACAAGTATTCTTAACTCAAACGGCCTATGCAGAAGCTATTCCTGTATTACAACGCCTAGAAACAGAAGCCGATTTTCCACAGAATGTCATTTTTGCACAATCAAATCTGATGAAATCTCACTATGAGCTAGAAAACTATGCAGATGCTGTCACCTATGCAGAAAAAGTATTGACCAATACAAAAATTGATAATGCTGTAAAAAGTGATGCACAGGTTATTATTGCAAGAGCGTCTATCAAAACAGGTGATGAAGATCGTGCAAAAACAGCGTATGCATCTGTACAAGATATTGCTACCGGAGAACTTGCTGCAGAGGCATTGTACTATGATGCCTATTTTAAACATAAGGCAGATGATTTTAAAGGTTCAAATACTGCTGTGCAAGTGCTTGCTAGAGATTATAGCGGGTATAAAGAATTTGGCGCCAAAGGACTCGTGCTGATGGCAAGAAACTTTTATGCATTAGAAGATGCATATCAAGCAACTTATATTTTGGAAAGTGTTATTACTAATTTTTCAGATTATCCTGCTATTGTAAAAGAAGCACAAGAGCAACTCGCTCTTATGAAGTCTAACGAAGCAAAAACGAACTCTTCTGTAGAAGAAGGCGGAAACTAATTTTTATCAATCACAACTATATTTATATATGATAGTTCATCACATCAAAACATATAAAACTATTTTCTTACTTGCTTTAGGACTTGGCGTATCTCAAGTGAATGCTCAAGAAGAAGAAGACAAGAAAGAGAAGCAAGATTTAGGAACAGAGGTTGTAAATGTTGTAAAACCATATACACCCACCATCAGTGATGCTTTTAAAGTAAAAGCAACTCCAAAACTGAATGACTCTGTCAATACAACCAAGAAAAAAGTTACTTATAGTATTTTTTCTGCGCCGGTAGCGAGCACATTTACACCAGCAAAAGGAAAAGCAGCAGCCGTTAAAAAAGCACCTAAACTAAAGTTGTACGATAATTATGCAACGATAGGATTTGGTAGTTTTACTTCAGTGCTTGCAGAGTTTTATAGTAACTTTCAAATTAGCCGTACCGAAGATTTTGGAGTATTCTTAAATCACAATTCGTCGCAGGGTGGTATCGATAATGTGAGGGTAGATGATTTCTTTTATGATACGCGCTTAAACTTAAATTATGGAGCTAGAGAGCGTGATTTTTCTTGGAGAACGGATTTAGATGTACAACACCAAGTATTTAATTGGTATGGAATATCACCTACCATTATGGATATAGGACCTGCTGATGCACCTATCCTTACTGAGGACTTTGATGTTACACACTCCTATATTACAGGAGCTGTAAATGGAAGTGTCGCTTTTAAAGATGGGATTTTTAAAGAAGGAAAAGCGACTCTTAGATACCTTACCGATTCAGAAAGCAGTAATGAGTTGCGAGCCATTATAAAACCAACGATAGAGGTGCCTATTGCTGGAGAAAATATCACAGCAGGGTTTATCGTCGACTATGTCAGCGGTAGTTTTGCAAATGATTTTACGCCTACAATGGAAGAAACAAAACACAGTATTCTTAATGTAGGAGTGAATCCAAGTTTAGTTATCTTAAGAGATGATCTTACGGTCAACCTAGGCGTTGCTGGATTTGTAAGCCTAGACAGTGAAAATAGTGAAACCGATATTTTTGTATACCCAAGAATAACGGCTTCGTATCGTGTGGTGAGTGATTACTTTATCGCGTATGCAGGACTGGAAGGGAATCTACAACAAAACAGTTATTATGACTTTGTGCAAGAAAATCCTTTTGTTGCACCGTCATTAGCAATTACCCCTACAGATCAACAATATGATGGATATCTTGGAATGAAAGGAAAATTGTCTAATAGTGTAAGTTATAATGTAAGAGCTAACTATGTCTCAGAAAGCAATAAGGCATTATTTCAATTCAATCCAGCACAGGTATCATCACAAGTAGCCTTTTTAAATGGGAATTCTTTTAGTGTGGTGTATGATGATGTAGAAACATTAGGAGTATTTGGAGAATTGAATTTTGATGTAAATAGCAACTTCAAAATGAAATTAAACGGACAATTCAACTCTTATACCACAGACAATCAAACAGAGGCTTGGAATTTACCTGAGTTGACAGCTTCGGTATTTGCAGATTATCAAATCACACAACAATGGTTTGCAGGGATCAACTTATTTTTTGTAGGAGAACGTCAGGATTTATTATTTTCAAATGACCCTACTGATATTCTCGCACAACCACAAGTAGTCACATTAGATAGTTATTTAGATGCAAATGCGCACGTAGGATATCGCTTTAATGATAGACTATCTGCCTTTGGAAGAGTGAATAACATCTTAAATAGTGATTATCAAAAATGGTTGAACTACGAAGTGCAAGGACTTCAAGGGATGATAGGTGCAACGTATAGATTTGATTTTTAATTATGGATTAAAGATAATTTCTGAATAAATTATTAGAAGGTTGTGCCACTTTATGAAAAAAGAGACGCAACCTTTTTTGTTTTTATGACTCTTTAGAGTACGTAATCAGTATAAGAAAGCAAATTTGGAATCCATGAAAAAACTAATTTTTATAGTATTCATAAGCCTATCACTAGTACAATGTAACTCAGATGAAAATGATTGTAGTTTAGTATTGTGTATAGGTCCAGAGTTTGTATTTGAGTTTATAGATGCTGAAACAGGTGAAAATGTCCTAGAAGGTGTTTTTGATAATGGTGCTCCAGAAGGCTTTATAATTACTATTGGAGAAGACAATACACCCTTAACGTTTGAACAGGAATATGTGTTTAATGCCGGGCGAGTAGGAGTTGCTGGATTCATTGGACAAAATCAAGTGCAAGTTTCTTATGACACTATATTTGATGTTGCAATTGCACTTGATATAGAAACCCAATCAGATGGAGGGTGTTGTCCTGGCTATCTGTATGAAAACATAACGGTTACCAATGCCGCTTTTGAACGCGTTGAAAACGAGACCGCATTGATTTTACGTATCTTTATATAACCCCCAGTATATAAAACCCATGATACAACGACGTATTATTTTAGGATTATTACTCATTATCTGTTTCTCTTGTTCTCAAGATGGAACAGAAGAAACAAGCAATGCTTGTAACCTTATAGATTGTGCTCCTGTTAGTTTAGGATTAGAATTTGTGGCTGCCGATACAGGAGAAGACTTATTCTTTAATGACACCTTTTCTATTAGTGATTTGAAAATCATAAATACACAAACGAATCAAACTATTGATTTTGGAGTAGGCACTTTAGGATCTGGCGATAGGACGCTCATAACACTTCCTACATTTCTAGAAAGTAGTGATTTAGAAAACTATCAAATCCTTATTACAGACGTATTTGAGGTTGCCTTTAGTTTTACTGTAGAAGTCATTTCTGACCCTTGCTGTCTTGGAAATGTATACACAAACGTAGCTTTAGATGCAGAAAGTGTAACCATTGAAAACACAAATTTCGGGACCTATAGGTTGCTTTTTTAAGTAATTAATATCTGTTATTTGTAGATTTTATATCGGCTAAGAACGCCTTCTTTTAGGCGTCTGCTTAAAAGTATTTTAGCGCCACTTTTTAAAAGAATCAGATTATCACTTGGAAATATGGTATCGATCATTTTGATGTTTACGGTATAATTACGATGTGTTTGTATAAATTGATCTTGAGGAAGATCGTTCATTAGTTTGTTTAAAGAAATTTGAAGTACATAACTTCTTTTTTCTGTAATCATATTACAATATGGCCCTTCTACAGTAATGTATTCTATATCTTCTATAGTTACTTTTACGAGTCCTTGTTTGTGTTTTATAAAAAAAGCATCATTATAAAACACGGTTTCTTTCTTACTAAAGGCATCTTCTGTATGCCCAAATTTTTCTATAGCAAGCTCTATTGCAAATGATAATTCAGGAGTATTAAATGGTTTGATTAAGTAACTATAGGGAAACGTCATCTTTGCCTGTTCAAAAATTTGTTTATCCATAGAACTCGTTAAGAAGATAAATGGGATGGTAGCCTCAACTGTATGTAGGTGCTTTGCAAAAGAAATCCCATTAGGTTGTCCTTGTAAAAAAATATCTATAATCGCAATATCTATGATATTTTCATTTTGATACAAGGCTAATCCTTCTTCGAGCGTTCTCGCAATTCCAGCAATTTCAAAAGTATCAGAAGGGAGCGCATCTGTAAATTGGGTAATAGCATCACTGTCGTCTTCTAATAATAAGATTTTGATTTTCTTCATGCTTAAATGTATTATAAATAATTGATTTAGAGAAGTGTAATGGTCTTCATTAGAGAGCTGATATCATAAGGTGCTATTACTTTGTATAACGATTTAATGTAAGGACGACTTCTGTTCCTTTAGTAGGAATACTTGTAATAATCATTGATCCTTTGTTTTTTTCTAGTAATTGTTTGCAGAGTTGCAAACCTAACCCTGTACTTGTCTTCCCTTGTGTATCTGGTGTAGAAGAAGGAATAGGTGTACTTGTGTCTTTATGTGAAGAAAACCCAATGCCTTGGTCTTTAATATGTATCGTACAGGTCGATTCTTTTTCTTGTGATGTTACATATATTTTTTTTCCAGAAGGTGAGAATTTAATCGCATTATCTATGAGGTTTCTCAATACAATTTTGAGCATATTCCTATCTGCATACACACAGTGAGACAGATCAATAGATGTTGTGAATACTAATGCACGTGCTTCTAAAATAGGCGTATAGTCATAGATAACTTGTTCTATAATAGATGTGACGGTAATCTTTTCTTTCTTGAAAAGCAATTGATCTTTACTAGCTAATACCCAATGAAGCACATTGTCTAGTAAACCTGCTGTCTTTTTTGATGTATGGTAACTCTCACTGACAAGAGCGGTATATGCAGTATTCTTAGGCGTTGCTTTTTGAGTAGCTGTAAGAAGTCGAAATAGTTTCTGTTGTACTAATTGGATAGGCATTTTGAGATCATGAGTTAATACAGAAAACAAAGTGTCTTTGGTATTGTTAAGGTCATTGAGGTGTTGTTTTTGTGCAATAATGACCTTCTGTTGTTTTTTAATTTTATATATAAAAAAACCACTAATGATTAAGAAGAGCAGAAAAGAAGCAGCGAGTAAGGCATACCCTTTTTTCTTCCATTGTTCTGCTTTTATAATCTCTTCTTTGACCGCTACAGTCGCTTCTTTATCTCGTTGGGCAAGTTTCCATATTTGATCTCGATTCCAAATACTGTCTTTAATCTTTTCATATTCTTTTCTATAAGATAATGCCTTCTTATAATCTTCTCTGTTTTCTTCTACAACGGCTAAATTTTCATAGGCGCTTTTCAGCGTTTTTAGATCACCAGCTTGTTTTGCATGTGTTAATCCTTTTTCAAAATAAGAAATGGCGAGGCTGTCTTTATATTGTTCGTAATACAAGACAGCAATATTTAAGGAGTTTTTGGCAAGTTCTAAGGTATCTTTATGTTGCTTATTTAAAGCGTAGCTTTCAAGTAAGTTTTCTTCTGCTTTCGCAAAATTATTTAAATGTAAATAGCAAAGCCCAAGATTATGAAGGTTAGCACTTTTTCTTGTAGAACCTTTATAGGATATTTTCCATTCTTCTAATACAGTAACTCCTTTTTCGTACTCTTCCAGGTCAAGATACATTTGTCCTGAGAGGCTATATAAATTATCTATATGTGGACTTTGTATAGACTTTCCTATAACTAATGCACTATCCAAATTCTGCAAGGCTTCTTGATAGAGTTGCTTCTTATTTAGAATACGTCCCTTTATAGTGTATAGGATAAAACGCATTTTCTTATTTTCAATCTTTCTTCTTGATGAGATTTTTGTAATAGTAATGAGGGATGTATCAAAATCTCCTTT
>CAKZKZ010000069.1 GCA_937124495.1 uncultured Dokdonia sp.
AATCAATATAGGCCTTTTTAAGAAAAGGCAAACCCCAGAATGATCTCCAGGATGAGAGCTTGGTTTCGGCGGCTGTAGCTTCCGGTGCTTTACTATCACTTTCCTGTGCAAAGCAACTAGTTGTTATTATCAGTAGTATTAAAATGAGTAATCTTGTTCTGTTTTTCATAATGGGTATAATGATTTTCAATGCTAAAAATTTAGTAGTTTTAATTCTTCTATTCTTTTACTAGTCGGGTCTAAGTGTTTCAATAATCTTCGCGTCCACCCAAAATATATTAGCATAACTTTCGGTAAATTTTTCACCCAACTTGACTCTGTGAAAGAAAAAATATTTCCCATCTGAGGTAACACTTCCAAAAGCATCCACCATGTCAGAATTTATTTCTTTTCCCATATTAATGGCAGTACCCCAAGAACCGTCTTCTTGACGAAAACTAATATACAAATCAGAGTTGCCATATCCATTTTCTCTATCACTATCCCAAATTAAATAGCTTTCATCTGGCGCAATGAAGGGATGACCTATCATTTTTCCAGTATTTATTTCTTTTCCATATGCTTTTGGTGCTTCACGCTTGCCATCTATTAATCGAGAATGTCGAATGGTACCAATTTCTTCTCTTTCATCAAAAACATAGGTGCCGTAGGCAGAAACTGTAAGGCGCATGATAGAAAATTGTTCAAATAACGAGTCTAGCTTTTTCTCTTCTGACCACCCTGAATCCGTACGTTCTCTATATTTATTTCCTAAATACATTGTTTTATCATCTGTAGAGATAAAAACTTCACCTGAGCGAGGCTCTTCCATAAACTTTTTCCAAATTCCATTTTCATATCGAATAGCATGGGTTTTAGGCACTTCTCCTTTTACTTGTCTGGTAAAATAGAATTCATCCATGCTAGGTGAAAACACTCCTTCAATTTCCAAGTTATTTGTCGAAACAATATCGGGAGCAAACAATTTAGGTGTCAATCCTGGTGGTTTTTGTCCAAGGAAAAGGTTTTCTTCTGCTGATGAGTCATCCCCTAATTTTTTTTCTTTTTTGGTGTTGCAAGCACATAAAAACATTATAAAAATTAAAGTCGAGAATTTAATTATGTGATTTTTCATTATTCAGTTTGTTTTAATTACCGCCAACGTATATTATAGGAATAGTAGCAGGTTTTACTCACTATTTTTTCTATTAAAACTGACCTTATTGAAATACACTTACATTCGTCTTAGCGATTTTTGTTTTTATTATTTCTGATTCACAATAAGCATGTGAGATGAAAGTAGACAGTTAATACCTCAATCTATTTATATCCTATTTCAGAAAACAAACGTATGGAATAGAATACTTAAAATATTATAAAATAGATGAATGCTATATTCTAACGGGAATAAACCTATTATTAACGGAAAACATGTTAAATCCCTAGCAAAATTGGTTTGGGCAATAGATAATCGAGATTCGTCTTTTTTAATTATATCCTAAATTCATATTTTATATATTTATAAACTATGGTCAAAAGAAAAAATCTGATCGATTGGGTCATTCAAAATAGAATCGTATCGCACTTTCTATTTTGGTTTTTATTATTTATAAGTTTACCCATATTGGCGGCGTTAAATGAAGGAAGTGTAAAAAAGACTACGCTCGTAGGTTTAGCTTATTTACCATCCCAATTATTAGCAAGCTATTTTTTAATTTATTATCAGGTTCCTAAACTTTTATCTAAAAAAAAATATCTACAGTTTGGAGTTTCTTTTTTGATATCTGTATACCTGTTTTCTGCTATTGCAAAGTTTTTAGATGGATACATAGCGGAACTTTTTTTAAATTATAGCAACTACAAGAAAGATTTTATAGAGATACTGGCTAACCCATTTAACTTGGCTGTTGTGTATTTTCCATTCGTTTACGTATTCGTTTTTTTGATGTTTATGATTAAGATGGTTAAGGATCG
>CAKZKZ010000070.1 GCA_937124495.1 uncultured Dokdonia sp.
AGTGTAGCAATACGTTTATTTGCATACACAGGTTCAGTGATTTGTAATGCTCTTTTATGATCAAAATGACGAGTAGTTGCCTTTATCGTAAATGCATTTGGTTGTTGTAAAGAATGACCTTGGTGTAGCTTTTGAGAAGCCTTTGGAAGTATCACAAACTTATTTGTATCATCTATACCAAGACCAAAATAAATAGCAGTCCTTGGATTGCTTTTTAGTATTGATGAAAATACATGGCGGTCATATGTAAATCCTATCACTAGTTCATCTGGTGTTAGATTTTTTATAGATCCATCCAAAAAAGCCGTATTTTTTGCATCTAGCCATCGCTCTGTGTAGGTTTCAAAATCGATATTCGTTTGAGCAGTTTGCAATAGTTCTTCACTTTTTGCGGGTCTGACATCATCTTGAGTGCAAGATATGATCGTAATGATGATGGTTATTTTTACAGCGAAAATTAATTGTTTCATAGTGTTTCAAGTTGTTGTTTACATAAATTAGATAACTGATTATCAAATTAAAAGTATAAGAAACAGTACTCTGTAACAAGAAAAGCTATACGATATTCATGAATTATAGTATACTTCATCAAGTAGATAACGATCTATGTGGTTGAGCGCTACTTCAACTACGCTCAACACAGGTTTCGCGAAAGCGTATACAGTAACATTCCTTTTATCTTAAATAGTTTATCATAGAAGAGTGTTCTGTATCTCTAAAATGAAAAAAGCAACCTAAGTACATACTTAGATTGCTTTTAATCAAAAGGGGGAAATTATAAATATGTTCAGTTTGGAGGTTTATTTACTCCAAGCAAATTTCTGGAACGGCTCATCAACAGGTGTATTCGCAATATGGTTGGTATAATTACTAATGACCTTTTGAGATACTCCTAAAATGATATCTAATACCTGACGTTGACCATATCCAACAGCATAAAATGCATCTAATGCAGCATCACTGATGTGTCCACGGTTTCTTACAATGAGTAAGGTCGTATCTTGAAGTACCTGAAGTTTTTCTGTAGGCATAGCCGTATTGTTTCTTAAAGCTTCGGTTAATGCAGGATCTACTTTCATCATATGTGCAATAGCGGTATGGGCAGGTACACAATAATGACACGCGTGCTCCACATTAATCGTTTGCCATACTACTGTAAGCTCTTCGGCATTAAATGAAGAATTTGAAAATAACTGATGTATGGTTTTATACGCTTCCAGTAACTCTGGAGATTCTGATAAAACTCCATGTAAATTTGGAAGCATTCCAAATGCTTTTACCGAATTTTCTAAAGATGCTTTGCTCTCTGCTGGAGCAGACTCAATGGTGTGAATTTTTAAAGTACTCATAGTTTTATTTTTTAAATATGTATTATAAATAACTAAACAATCGTTTAGTTATGGATTAAAAAAAAGGTTATACGTTTTTAAAGATGTTTTCTATATAATTATCTAATTGATTTTTCTGAAATACTCTAGAGGCAGAAGCGAGACCAAACATCGAGATAATAAAATAGTCAGCTTGTTTTTCTATAGTGAGCGCATCATCTGTCGTGTTTTGACGTAATGCATTTGCAAAATGTTCTTTTATTTCTCCTGTAAATTTTGATAGTTCTGCTTTTATTTTTGGGTTGGCATCCTCAGACAATTCATTGGCTGTATTTGTAATTAAACACCCTTTTCCTGTACGCGTATCTCTAGAAAATTCTATGAAATCATAAAAGTATTGTTTGAGCCCTTCTATACCGTTAGTTGCATTTTTTAACGGAAGTATGATTTGATTTAATTTCTTTTTATAACATTTAATACATTCTAAAAAGACACCATTTTTACTTCCGAAACTCGAATATATAGAAAACTTATTAATGCCCATTTCTTTTTCAAGCATTTGCATAGAGGTAGTTTCATAGCCAGTTTGCCAGAATAAAGCCATAGCTTTTTCTATCACTTCTTCTTCTATATATTTCTTTTTTCTAGCCATTCGTTTTCTAAAACACTACAAAGCTAAACAATCGGTTAGAAATAAAAAAACATTTAGCTTTAAATCTTAGTATGCTTTCGCGAAAGCAAACACAGAAGAAAACGTTTAAAAAGTAGTTTGAAAAGGTTAAAGTACTTGTAGACAGTCAAACCCTCATTACCATATATCGGTAATGTATAAAATCATGCCTGTTTTTTCCTGAATAGATAGTAATGCATCTCTCACCGCTATAGATCTGATATGAATACTTGCCCTTAAGGCATCGGTTGCAGAGGTGTTTTCTGAAGATGGTGTATTCAAAATTCCGTAAGTGGGTTGAGAGAAGTCTTTAAGACAGGTACGATACCAATCGTCCATAATCGCAAATTGATAGGGGGAGAGCTGTCCGTTTTTTATAGCATCTTTTAGTTGAGGAATGAGGGCAGGGTACAAAGTATCTTC
>CAKZKZ010000071.1 GCA_937124495.1 uncultured Dokdonia sp.
CTCCAGAACCTTTTGTATTTGTTGAAACTTCACCAAAAAAGCTAATTGTGTATGACCCAGCGGCAGGTAATATTATATAACAGGTACTTGCATTAAACATTGAACCAGGCACACTGTTTACCGAACCACTGTAATAACATTTTGATGCAGGACCATAACGTCTAGTCAAGCCAGACACTTTAAAATAAGTAGATATTCGCCTTGCTACTCGCTCAGTAATAACTGTTTTTGCAGCATTTTCATAAACATCAAAACTTAAATTATACTTCACCTCTAATATTGTAGCTCTGTTTATAGCAATTGTATATGATGTTATTTGTGTTTCTGCTTTACCATCTGCATCGGTAGGTAATAATGTAACTGATGAACCTGGTAATACCGTATTATCTAAAGCATCAGAGTCCTCACTATTATATAATGGCACTAATTCTAAAGTAAAATCACCCTTATCATCAACATACAAAGGAAAAGTGTTGTTTGTCAAGTCAGAATCACCATCTACATCTCCTCCATTAAACACATTATTTGCTTCATTAAGACTTTCGACACGTAATGAACCAGTTGAAGAAGCTATATGTAATTTCTGTTGCGGATTATTTGTTCCAATCCCTACTCCTTGCTGTGAAAAAGCAAAAGATGAACACAATAAGCATAAGTAAAATTTTTTCATAATAAATCAATTATATACATGAATATATGAAAATATCTTAACAATCACTCGTTAACTCTATTAAATCGGTATGAAATGTGTGTTTTTGATGATAGATTGTAATTTTATTAACTTTTGTTTTTTTAATCAAAAAAGCCACTATAAATTAGTGGCTTTTATAAATGTTTACTCTAAAAACATCTTAATTCAAGACTCTGTCTATAAATTCATGATGATACCGAGTATCCCTACCTGCATTATAACTCTTTATCTTATCAATCATATTTCCTTTATAGTCAACTGCTATCAATGTTGGTAAAGAACCAACACCATATTCAGAGTTTAATTTTTTATTTGCTGCAACTTGTTGGGCAGACACTAAATCTTTATTTCTTGGAAAATCAACTAACAATAAGATAAACTCACTTGATTTCGCTTTAAACTCAGGAGAATTAAAAAAGTCTTTCTTAAGCAATTTGCAAGGCGGACACCAATCACTGCCTGTAAACAACATTAAAATTGGTTTATTCTCTTTTTTTGCTTGCTCTTTTGCTTTTTCAAAATCTGTCTCCCAAGTAAGCCCAGAGTCTTTTTGTTGTCCATAAATAAACGCTGAAACAAACAACACCATTATTATAAAAAAATTCTTCATCTCCTATTTTCTTTTATTAATACTATTATCAATAGTACTAAACAATATCAAATACCTTACCAAATTTAGTATTCTATTATATTCTTTTCAGTTGATTTCCTAACTTTTTTAAATCCTGAAAACATGTCATCTTCAGCTCGGTAACCTATCGGCAATACTAATACTGATGACAGTCCTTTAGAATCTAAATTTAGTAACTCATCATACATTTCTGGCAAAAAACCTTCCATTGGACAGGCGTCTATTTTTTCAACAGCACAAACAGTCAATAAATTTCCTAAAACAATATACGCCTGTTTGGTTGCCCATAATTTAATATCTTCCTCAGACTTAGAAGAAAAATCATTTATCAAATACGACCTAAAATCATCCAAAATATCATCTGAAGTTCCTCTTATATTTTTCTCGTTTTCAAAACAATCACGTATAAAAGCCTCGTCAATAATTTTTTCTCTACATATAACCAAAACGTGTGATGCTTGAACTACTTGTTGCTGATTATAGGAGTACTCCACCAACTTCTTCTGAACTTCTTTATTAGAAATCACCATCATTTTAACTGGTTGTAAACCGTAAGATGTTGCCGTAAGGGTAAACGCTTCTTTTAGAATAGTTAACTTTTCATCTGACACAATTTTTAAAGCATCAAACTTTTTTGTAGCATATCTCCATTTAAGGCTCTCTATTATATTCATATCAACTATATTTACTGCAAAAGTAACTATTGTAGGTACTTTTACACACATAATATCATAATAAAAATTGATCGTATTATAAACCAAAAAAGTATTTATGGCAACTATGACAATAGAAGAACGTATTAAACTATCAGAAACAAGAATTTTTAAAGCTGTATTTCCAAACACAACAAATCATTACGATACTTTATTTGGAGGAACAGCTTTACAGCTAATGGATGAAGCGTCTTTTATTTGCGCAACAAGGTTTAGTAGAAAACGAATGGTAACCGTATCTACAGATCAAATTGACTTTGAAAAATCAATACCTGAAGGAAGTATCATTGAGCTAGTAGCCACTGTAGTAAAAGTTGGGACAACGAGCTGTAAAATACAAGTAAATATTTTTACAGAACGCATGTATGCTAATGAACGAGAACTTGCTGTCACTGGACATTTTACATTTGTTGCTATTAATGAGTATAAAACCCCAGTTGCTATAATTTGAAATTACAGTTTAATATATTTAAATATTTTAATTTGTGAATGTTTGTCGTTGAAAAATGCTTATGTTGACTTTCCATAGAGTATGATGTAAATTATGGTTTAATTTGTAAAAATGTTACATTCACTATTGACTACACTGCAGACTCATTTTTCTACCAAGAGATGGTAATACAATAAGACGGACAATTGAAGCCAAATCAATACAACAAAAAGAATATTACAGTCACTATCTTAACAATGTAAGCGAAATTCCCGACATCACACGGTCAAAAATTCTCCCACATTCATTTATGATAGGTATAATACACACATGAGAGAATATAATCCAATAAATACAGAACGATAAAGAAGCAATACCCCAAAGGAAACCATTTCATTCATCCCCCTCCCCACTTGTCGAAGTTTTTTGAACTCTGAACACAACGTCA
>CAKZKZ010000072.1 GCA_937124495.1 uncultured Dokdonia sp.
GATAATGTTTTCCTGTATATCTACTTTAAGGGTTGTGTATTCTACTAGTGAATTTAAGAGGTTGGACGGCATACGTTGATCAACATCCCAATCTCCTGACTCATACTGTAATCTTGTAAAAAAAAATGTGTTTCTCACGCGTATTAATTACCTTTTGTATTAGTACTTACATAGTACTCATGTGATGCAAATTAAGTTTGTTTATATCTTTAAGTACTTCCCTAAAATACCTTAGGAATTTCATACGTATCGGAATAGACTGATACCGTATTGTTTTTTGTATAGATAGTCCATTTTACATCTCATTTTGAGATTAGTTTTCCTGTAGAAACAAAAAACTGATTGTCTTGATATCGCTCAAAACAATCAGTTTTTATATAGTTTTATTACTTATACAGCATCTGATAAACTGGTAAAAGTGAAATCCCTAATTTTCATATATGGGACTAAATTACCGTCTATACGTACTTGCTGTCCAAGGGTTTCTAAATTATTCAACATAATGATTGGACTTTCATTAAATCTAAAGTTTTTCACAGGATGTTTAATTTTTCCATTTTCAATATAGAAGGTTCCGTCACGAGTAAGGCCTGTATAAAGCAAGGTTTGTGGGTCTACGCCTCTTATATACCATAATCGTGTAACAAGAATTCCTTTTCTAGTACTCTTGATTAAATCTTCCAATGAGGCATCGCCACCACCCATAATAGCATTAGGAGGAAATGGTACGGGGTCTACTCCCTTTTCTTTTGCCCAATATCTTCCGTAAGCTAGATTTTTGACTACACCATTTTCAACCCAATTCATTTTTTTAAGGGCTTGCCCAGAACCATCCCAAGTAGCCGTAGGAACTTCTGGATGTAAAGGATCAGACCATATATTAACGCGTTCGTCTACTATCTTTTCTCCTATCTTAGTTCCTCCTCCTTCTTTTGACATAAAGCTACGTCCTTCATCTGCGGTACGTGCGTCAAATGATCTAAACATATTACCTAACAACCCAATAGAAGCTGCTGGTTCCAGAATTACAGTATATTTTCCAGGTTCTATAGCTTTCGCTTCTCGCGAAAGAAGAGCCTTCTTTATAGCAACAGTAGATGCCTCGACAGCATCAAATTTATTGACATCATTAATATCACGAGTGACCCATCCAGATCCGGTACCGTCATTGGTTCTCATCGTCACCGTAAAACTGACATCTGTAGATTTATTATACGCAAAAAGGCCTTTTGAATTTAGCATTGCATTAAATCCGGCAGAATCATTTAAGAATCCTGCGGCGGTAACTTCCTGACGAGATGCTGGTTCAATACTACTATTTGCTACTTCTGCTCTGTACTCTGGCGTAATACTAGCAGTGGATTCATTATACGTTTTTGCTTCGTCATAAGTTTGTGGTCCTAAGGGTTCCATAAACTCTGGATTTTCTGGAGAAAGCTTAGCGAGTTCTTCTGCTCTTTTTACGACTTTGGCGAGAGATGCTTCATCAAATTCATCTATGGTAGCTGTCCCTGATTTCTTACCAAAACTAGATTGTACTGCTAGCGTTTGATTAGAACGGTGTCCAGCTGTAGATACAGTATTTCGTGCATAACGGATGTTACCACTTTCACTTCCATTCATCGTAATTACGCAAGTATCGGCTGTAGAAAAGCTTAATGCTTTTTCCATAACCCTACGTGCTTCTTCTTTTGTATATATTGCCATGATTATTTTATTAGTTGTAGAAATACATTAGATTAAATGGTTCGCCCTGTGTTAATTACATTAACGTCATTAAATCGAGCTGTTGAACTACCGTGTGACACAGCACTTACTTGAGAGGGTTGTCCTTTACCGTCAAAGAAGGAACCAAAAATTCGATAGTCATCTTTATCGCAGATCTTTGCACAGGAATTCCAGAATTCTTGTGTATTTGATTGATAAGCGACATCATCTAGCATTCCTACTATTTTACCATCCTTGATTTCGTAAAACACGGTACCTCCAAACTGAAAGTTATACCGTTGTTGATCTATAGAATAAGAACCTCTACCTGCAATATAAATTCCTTTTTCTACATCTTTAATCATATCGTTAATAGAATATTTTTCTGTACCTGGCTCTAAAGAAACATTAGGCATTCTCTGGAACTGTACATCGTTCCAACTTTGTGCATAACAACATCCATGAGATTCGTTTTGACCAATCATATGAACTTGATCTCTGATAGCTTGATAATTAACAAGTACTCCATTACGTACTAAATCCCATTGTTTAGTTTTCACACCTTCATCGTCATAACCTACGGCACCTAGAGAGCCTACTTGAGTTTTATCTGCTACTAGGTTTACAATATCACTTCCGTATTTGAAGTTTTTAGTTGTCCCCTTATCTAGGGTAGCAAAACTGGTTCCTGCATAATTAGCTTCATATCCCAATACACGATCTAGTTCTAGTGGGTGTCCTACAGATTCATGAATAGTTAACCCTAAATGGTTTGGTTCTAATACAAGATCATATTTTCCTGCTTCTACAGATTTTGCAGTTAGTTTTTCTTTGGCTTGTTTTGCGGCAAGCGTAGCATCTTCAATAATATCATAACTATTTCTATAGAGATTCATTCCCATTGGTCCTGCAATTTTTTCTGAATCGAGTCCATCCATATACTCGTAACCCATCCCCATAGGTGCACTTAAGGCCTGACGGGATTTAAACTTCCCAGCAGATCGGTCTATAGCGGTCACCCCAAAGGTAGGCCAGATTCGGTGTACATCTTGATCTATATATGATCCGTCTGTTGAAGCAAAATACTTTTGCTCATTGACCATAAACAAAGCAGAGTTAACAAAGTTTGCCCCATTATTTTGAGCAGCTGCATTGGCACTTAATAGAAGTTCTACTTTTTCTGAAACGGGAACTTCTTTGAAATCTTTTTTGATGGGTGTTTTCCAAGAAACTTCTCCATAGGCCGCTACGGGGGCAAGTTTTACTGGATCTTTTTGAATCTTAGCATTCGCCTTTGCAATAGCGACAGCTTGGAGGGTTGCTTTTTTTATGCCATCATCAGTGACATCATTTGTAGATGCAAATCCCCAAGTACCATTTGCAATCACACGAATACCAATCCCAAAGGATTCGGTATTTACGACGTTCTGAACTTTATCTTCTCTTGTAAATACAAATTGGTTTAAATAGCGCCCAATGCGTGCATCAGCATAACTAGCTCCAGCAGATTTTGCGGTATTGAGGGCTACATCTGCCAAGTTTTTTTTAATCAGCACATCCATACCAGGTTCCAGTAGTGCTTCTACGGGAATGTTATTTCCCATAAGCAATGATGGCACCATTATGGCTCCAACACCGAGTCCTGCATATTGAATAAAATCTCTTCTTTTCATAAAATGTCTTTTAGTGGTAAAACCAAATAAACATTAAAGTTTATCGGGTATCATTAGTTATTAAACAATTAAGGAAACTCTCTCAATACAATACATTGAAAAGTTATCCTACAGCTAGAATGCATTTTTTGTTTTGATACAGGGTTAATGCTTGTGTAAGTTAAGAATTTTCTACAAAAAAAATAGTATTTAACATTCTCTTAAGGAGGTGTTAAATACTATTCATCTATCGTTTCTAGCAAAAGACTCAAGATTGAATGTAATCCAAAGAAATCGTAGTTAATACTATTTTTTAAAGGCTTTTTTCACTTTTTCAAATATGTCAAGATTAGTTTTCACTCAACCTCAATATATAGTTAAAACACCCCATTTATGATAAGTACGCCCCTACTAAAACGTCATAGTTATTCTACATAAAATATTAATAATCAAAATATAACGAAAGTAATTTTCGTTATATTTATAGAATAATACCTGCAATTATGATAAACAGTATGCGCATATAACTGACTATAAAATCTTATAAGTTGTCAAAGCTGTTTTTAAATCATATCAAACTGAAGAAGAAGTGATGATTGAATTTGGTAAAAAATAGACACAAACCTTGAGTGTCTTTAAATGATCAAGGTTTTTATTATTTTTTAAACACTATTTATTATGAAAAAATTAATTTCAAACATCGAAAAAGTTAGAGTTTTGAATAAGGAAGAGCAAAAATCAATTAATGGATCAAGTCAATGCTATTTTGCTTGCCATGACAATTGTCTTGCTAGTTCTAACGGATGCCGATCGCACTACGCTGCTTGTATGGATATTTGCACTCTTAATTGTTAAGATCATTAACCTTTTTGAAAGTAAAATATCTATTTACTATACATAAGAAAAATAAGGTTCTGTCGCCTTAGTTAGCAGAATGCAGACGGGTGCTAACTAAAGCCACAGAACCCTTGTTTAGGATAATACATTTTATTTAAAATAAGTATCCATTAACCATATAAGCTTTCAATATCATCTTCCAGTAATCTTTCTATTTAAAAACCTCCCCCACTATTAGTGCAAAACTACCAAAGTATGCAGCTTTACTTTTATCATTGAAAAGCTTTAGTAACACTATTAAATACTCTTTTTTTCTA
>CAKZKZ010000073.1 GCA_937124495.1 uncultured Dokdonia sp.
CGGGGTGGCAGGATTCGAACCTGCGACCTCCGCGTCCCAAACGCGGCGCGATAACCGGGCTACGCTACACCCCGAATAGATTATCAGAAAAATTTAAAAAAAGCGGAGAGACAGGGATTCGAACCCTGGGTAAGTGTTTCCACCTACGACGATTTAGCAAACCGTTCCTTTCGGCCACTCAGGCACCTCTCCGTATTCTATATTTAAAAGAACTTGCTTTTGTTAAGCGGATGCAAATTTACAAGAACATCCCGTATAAAACAAAATTTTACGCGTAATAAATTCACTTTTTTTTAATAAAATTTAAATCCATTTATATTCCTCTGCAAACATACTATTTAGCTTGTACATTTAAGCACGAAAATAGGTGCTAATACATCACATTTTCAAAATATAGTTTTAATGAATGTTCTACTGACAACCATACGCCTTATATACTGCTAAAAATAGACTTATCATCTATCCACACTAAAGTCCTCCCCTATTGTAATACATCTATTATTTCTGAAGCACTTGATAATTTTTTAAAATAATCATGGTGTACCTCTTTAGTTACTTGCTCATGAATCCAAGTGGTATGAAATGGAATATGAAATGCATGACCTCCTATTTCTAAAACTGGCAGTATATCAGATTTAAGAGAATTACCAATCATTAAAAATTCTTGTGGTTGGATATCTAGATGATTTACCAATTTTGTATAGTTTTTTGGTTGTTTGTCAGACATCACTTCGATATGATGAAAGTATTTTGCTAGTCCAGACTTATCTAACTTTCTTTCTTGATCTAATAAATCTCCCTTTGTTGCTACCACGAGTTTATGCTTTCGCGAAAGCGTACCCAACACCTCTTCTATTCCGTCAATTAATACTACAGGTGCCTCCAACATTGCTTTCCCTAATGCTATTAATTCTGAAACTTGCCCAATAGACACTTCATTATTTGTAATCTCAATAGCTGCTTCTATTAATGACAGTGTAAATGGTTTTATACCATATCCGTATCTAGGAAGATTACGCATTTCCATTTCAAATAGTCGTTTTTGACATTCTTCATAAGAAAGATAATCTTTAAATAATGCACAAAACTGGTCTTCAGCATCTCTAAAAAAGGTTTCGTTTACCCAAAGGGTATCATCTGCATCAAAAGCAATCGTTTTTATAGAAGAGTGCATATTACTATGATTTTTTTTATAGGATTGAAAAATACTTCCTTCCTAAGGTAGGAAACAGCATTCTTTTATTGTTTTAATTTATATGCAATGTATAGCATCTTATACACAATTAAAAAAATAGTGATGAATAAAAAATACATTTGGGCCATAGGTAGTCTACTGATTATAGCGAGTATTATTTTATATCCTACAAACAATTCTAATCAAACGTTGCAATCATCCCTACATAAAGAATACCCTAATGAATGGATGTATAATCAGCGTGCTTATCCTGATAATATCATTAATAAAGGAGCGATTAATCAAGCACGATTACAACGCAAAAGCATGATCACCAATCGAGCTTCTCAAGAGAATGATTGGGAATTTGTAGGGCCTTTAAATATAAGGGGACGTGTTACTGATGTTGCAATTTCGCCTGTAAACAATGATCATTTATATATATCTACAGCAGTAGGTGGTGTTTTTAGAAGTTTAGATAAAGGACTCAACTGGGAGCCGATTTTTGATGATATTGCGGTTCCATCTATTGGTAATATCGCTATTGCAACTTCAGATGCGCAACGTATATATATAGGCACTGGAGAAGCGAATGGTAGTGCTACTTCTGGGGCTTTTTTAGGAAATGGAGTTTATAGATCTGATGACGGAGGTGACTCTTGGATAAGTGCAGGTCTTGAAAACACCAATCATATAGGAAGAATTGTAGTAGATCCTACAGATCCTGATCGCGCTTTTGTTGCCGCTACAGGAATTTTATATGGGAAAAATGATGATCGTGGAATTTATAGAACAACCTCAGGGGGTAACGATTGGGAACAGGTTTTGTTTGTAACAGATTCTACTGCTGCCATTGATGTTGTGATGAATTTATTCATGTCTAATCCAATTATAGTCTCAAAAATATTCTGTGTTTGTATTAATACGCTATGCGTAGCTTCTTTTGCAAGAGGGGTGCATGTTTAAGCCCCCTCTTGGCAGTGTTATACATTATTTTTTAGCCGCAGGTTTTTTGGTAGCAGGTTTTTTGGTTGGGGCCGCTTTTGCTTCAGCTTTCTTTGCGGGTGCTTTCTTTGCAGGTGCTTTTTTGGCGGCTGTTTTCTTTACAGAAGTTTTGTTTGCTGCAGGCTTTTTGCCTTCACCTGTTTCTGTATTTAGGGCAGAGGTTTGAGCTTCGGTTTTTGTACTTTGTTCCGCAGTGTCAGCTTGCGCTTTTGCTATTTCTTCTTGGCGCTTACGAATTGCTTCATCTTCTGCTTTTGCGTGCTCTGGGAAGAGTTGGCGGTATACAGCGTTGATACGCCCTGCAACATCACTTAAGGCTTGGGCGATACCACGAAGGTTATAAGCTACGCCACGATAATAGAAAACGTTGGTGTCAGGGTGGTAAGCACGATAAATGCTGCGTTCGGTTATGCTTTCATGGATTGTTCTTGGATCACCAACGAAGTCAAAGACAACCTGAGCATTTTTGGTGGTAG
>CAKZKZ010000074.1 GCA_937124495.1 uncultured Dokdonia sp.
TTACAAACCTATTCCCACAATTTAATATCATTACGTTAAAAGAGGTGTCTGTTCCTTTTTGGGAACCCTCTTTTTGGCTCATTAGTTTCTTATTACTATGTATAACTGCCATTTTAAGCAGTCTGTATCCCTCAATATATCTTTCTGCATTTAGACCCGTTAAAGTATTAAAAGGATTAAGTAGCACTAATAAAAGTGCTGTAGCCATAAGAAAAGTACTTATTGTAGCACAGTTTACCATTTCTAGCATCCTCATTATTGCGACCTTAACCATTGTAAGCCAGATCAATTATGCAAAAGATAGACCCTTAGGATTTAACAAAGACTTAATTGTAAGTATTCCAATAAAAACGAAGAAAGTGCAACAAAGTTTTGAAGTTATTAAGAGTGAACTTTTAGAATCTATATATATAGATCAAGTGACTGCTTCTGATGTAAAGATTACAAATACGAATACAACAAATGGAGGTTTTACATGGAAAGGAAAAGATCCAAATTTTGAAGATGAATTTTACACACTACGCTCAACACATGGGTTTGGAAAAATGGTAGATTGGAAAATCTTGGAGGGAAGAGATTTTTCTAAAGATTTCGCAAGTGATTCAATGGCATTTTTAGTCAATGAAACTGCTGTTAAATATATGAATCTTAAAAACCCCGTTGGAGAATATGTAACTTGGGGAAAGAGTGGCGACTTTAAAATTATAGGAGTTGTGAAGGATATGGTGACAACATCGCCTTTTGATCCCATAGTGCCTTCAATATATACATTACATCAAGGACGTTTTTTAAGCTATGTAAATGTAAAAATAGCTGCAAATACAAATGCTATTGAAGGAGCTCTTACTAATATTAGAACTGTTTTTCAAAAACACAATCCAGAAAACTTATTTACTTATAGTTTTTTAGATGACGAGTACCAACGCAAATTCAATGCTGAACAACGAGTCGCTACCCTTGTAGCCATATTTTCAATAGTAGCCATATTTATAAGTTGTTTGGGCATTTTAGGTCTTTCAACATATATGGCAATACAACGAAAAAAAGAAATTGGAATACGTAAAGTTTTAGGAGCTTCGATACGTTCTATTTGGCAATTACTCTCAAGACAATTTATAGTATTAGTTCTTCTTTCATTGACGATTGCAATACCATTAGGGTATTACTTTTCATCACAGTGGTTAATGAGCTACAGCTACCGTATTGATATAAATTTCTGGATTTTTGCTTTAGCTGGTGCAATTATTATTGGAATCACTTTACTCACAGTAAGCTTCCAAGCGATTAAAGCAGCCATTGCAAATCCTGTAAAGAGTTTACGAACCGAATAATAATGAGTATACGTACGCTTTCGCGAAAGCGTAAAAAACATCAGTCAATCAAAATCAAGACCAATGATCAGGAATTATATTAAAATAGCATTTAGAAATCTCTGGAAAGAGCGCACATTTACTGCACTAAATATCATAGGCCTTACCGCTGCGTTTGGTATTTCTTTCTTATTAAGTATGTATGCGCTATTTGAGTTATCTACCGACCAATTTCACGCTAATAAGGATAGCGTATTCCAAGTATATACAAATGCACAAACACCTAAAGGAAAAGAATCAACAAGTACAAATCCTGTTCCTTTTGCCGAAGCTTTACAGACAGAAGTTCCTGGAGTTGCTAAAATCACAAGACACGCTGGTGGCGGTCCATCTATAAGTTTTGATGATAAAACATTACGATTAGGAGCCATTTGGGTAGATCCTGACTTTTTTGATATGTTTTCCTTTCCTGTTGCTCGTGGCGAAAAATTAAATCCAATATCTCAAAAATCTTCTATGGCCATTACCCAAAAAGCGGCGACACGTTTATTTGGAGATGAGGACCCTCTGGGTAAAACGATGATGCTACAACGATTTGGATCACAAACTCCAGTAACCGTATCTGCAATATTAGAAGATTACCCTGTTTCAAGTTCTTTTAATTTTGAAGCAGTTTTAAACTTCACGAGCCTTCCTGATTATTTTTACGAAAATAACAAAGACCGTTGGGATAATTTTAATCACGATGTGTATGTGCAACTTGATGAAGGAGTATCGCCAACTCAATTTGAAGCGACTACCAAATCTTTTTCAGAATTACATTTTGCAAATGATATCAGTAACGCAAAAAGAGATGGGGCACAAACCAATGCGAATGGTGATTATCGTCAAATAAAACTTTTACCCTTTGTAGATAGAAGTTTTGTAAGTGTAGAAAATCGAATATTGACTGTTAGTAAAACACTACAATACCTCATTTTGGGTATTGCCTTGCTCATTTTGTTTATAGCTAGTGTTAATTTTATAAATATGAGCATTGCCAAAGGAGCTCAACGTTTACGTGAAATAGGAATGCGTAAAACATTAGGTGCTGGAAAAGGACAGCTGTTTTTTCAATTCTGGGGAGAGAGTTTACTTATATTTTTAGCATCCGTCTTTTTAGGTGGCATCGTTGCCATACTACTTCTTGATCCTTTTCAAAATTTATTTAGAACAGATGCATCCTTTGCATATGTTATAAACCCTACATTGATCTTAGGACTGATCATAAGTTTTCTAGTCATCACTTTTATTGCTGGGGGCTACCCTGCTTATTTAATGAGTAAACTTGGTACGTTACAAGCACTTAAGGGGAAACTTGAGGTAAATAGTAGAAATAGAGTACGTAATGTCCTAATGGTGCTACAATTCAGTATTGCAATTTTACTCATCAGTAGTACGCTAGTACTTAGGAGTCAGTTAAAATTTATGCGTTCTAAAGATCTTGGATATAGTAAAGAACAAGTTATTTCTATTCCCATAGGTAATACTGATGATAATGCAAGGGTATTACAACTTTTGCGCAACGAGCTAGAGAGCAAACCAAATATTGTAAGTATCTCTGCCTCTAGTAATATCTTAGGTTTTGGGAGAGATCAATCATCAAGCACAAGTGTTACGGGCTTTGAACATCAGGGTCGTGAGATAAAAACCAACATGTTGATGGTCGATTATGATTACCCAGAAACCCTAAACATGGAGCTAGTCGCTGGACGAACATTTGATCGAAATTATGCAACAGACACGCTCTCTGTTCTGATAAATGAAGCCATGGCAAAGCAGTTTACTGAAAAAAATCCTTTAGATATAGTTATAGATCTTGAAGAGTTTTCAAAATTCAAAGTCATAGGAGTACTCAAAGATTTTCATTTTCAAAGTCTTGATAAAAGCATAGAGCCCATCTCTTTATTTATGAATAAGAACAGTCGTGTACGATATGCCTATGTGCGTGTGACTCCTGGTCATCTTGAACAATCGTATGATCAGGTAAAAAAAGCTTGGGATGTTATTATGCCAGACCGTGAATTCTTAGGTTCTTATTTGGATGAAAATATAGATCGAACGCTCCGCAAAGAGCGCATGATGACCACTATGATTTCAAGTGGATCTATCTTAGCTATTATTTTAAGTTGTATTGGACTTTTTGCTATTTCCCTATTAATCGTAGCACAACGCCGCAAGGAAATTGGCATACGTAAAGTAGTGGGTGCAAGTGTACGCTCTATTGCGGTACTCTTAACCAAAGATTTTTTAAAACTAGTTGGTATTGCATTTATTATTGCGACGCCTATTTCATGGTGGGCAGCTACGCAATGGCTACAGAATTACACTTATAAAATTAACTTGAGCATCTGGATTTTTATAGCATCAGGTGCGATTGCCTTGATCATTGCAGCAATAACAATAAGTGCGCGTACACTTGCCGCTGCCATTGCAAATCCTGTGAAGAGTTTGAGGACCGAGTAAAATGAATATGAATACGCTTTCGCGAAAGCGTACTTACACCTAATAAATTTATAACAATAAAAAACGCCGTAATGGTATATTATTTTATAACATCAGCACTAAGAAGCTTTAAGAAGTTTAAAAGAAACTTTCTAATCAATTTGATTGGCTTAGCGAGTGCTTTTGTAGGAATAATACTTATAGTGCTTTGGATTGCCGATGAATATTCGATAGATAGGTTTCA
>CAKZKZ010000075.1 GCA_937124495.1 uncultured Dokdonia sp.
GGTTAAAATCTATACGGTTTTGCAATTTTAGGGGCCAATGAGGCTCTTCGTTATAGTTTAAAAACCAGGAGGGTTTACTTAAACGTCTTAAACTTACAAATAACTCAATCCCTTGATACCAGGGTACGTGACCATCGGCATCATTATGCATAATTAGTAAAGGAGTATTGATTTTATCGATATTAAAAATAGGCGAATTTTCTACATAACGCTGAGGATATTCCCAAGGAGTACCTCCTATTCTACTTTGAGTATGTTCATACTGAAACTGTCTGCTCAATCCTGACCACCAACGAATACCGCCATAGGCACTAATCATATTAGGTACAGGAGCTCCAGATTCAGCTGCTTTAAAGATATCTGTTTTTGTTACCAAATAGGCAATCTGATACCCACCCCAACTATGACCTTGAACACCTATATTGTCCTTATCTATAAAACCTTTTTCTATTAAGGCTGTAATTCCTGGAATTACACAATTAAAAGCGCTTTCGCCAGGATATCCATCTCTATATTGTACATCTGGGTTAAAAATGACATATCCACGACTAGCATAATACGAATAGTTAATGGTACTTCGACCATAAGAGGGTGCATGATGGCGATATACACCATCAGAACTTTTCTCATAGAAATTAACAATCATCGGATACTTCTTGTTGGGATCGAAATTTTCTGGTTTTATAAGCATTCCATTCAAAGGGTTACCATCAAGTGATATCCACTCTACGAGTTCAGAAGTTCCCCAATTATAGTTGGATTGTTGTGGGTTACTATTACTAAGGCGTTTAGGTGATTTAAAAGATACATCTGAACTCCATAAATTTGGGAATTCGATAAAGGATTGTCGTGTAAATAGGATTCGTTCTTTTTTATCTTGTTGAGCAAGTTGTGGACGTCCATATACATAAGGTCCTTCTAATACTATTTTTACTAATTTCTTTTTAGGGTTATACTGTGAAAACCCACCAAATTTAGTGTCTTCATGAAATGTACTGAGTAACCAATTCTTTTTATTAGAAATTGATTTTTCTTCTTTATTCAATTGGAGGTATCGATACCGGATGTTTTTAGACCGTCCATTCGTTATGTTTTCAGATTCAGCAGTCTCAGGGTTAAACGCCCAAATGTCGAAACGATCATAAATCAAGATTTTTTTATCATTTTCGGTCCATCCTGCGAAACCATAACTAAAAGGATCATCAGGATAATCATGCAATTCGTTATAAAATTGATGTCCTTTTGTTAAGGCTGTGTATTTTAAGGTTTTTAAATTATATGTGTACCATGTACTATCCTTGCGGCTATAACCAAATAGATATTTCCCTTTAGGACTAATTTGCGCCCGACCGTATACGTTAAGACCCAAATTGGTACGTTCTCCAGTGGTTAAATCAACACGTTGTAAATCCATGGGTGTTTGTCCAGTCCATTGACTTTGAAGTTGATACGGGGTTTGATTTCCAATCACTGCATACCTACTGTTGCCTTCATCACCATATCGAGCAAGATCATATTCAGGATTTGCTATTTGTACAATTTTATTGGTGTTAAAATCATAAAGCGATGTATATGCCTTTTTCTTATCGTTTTTTACATCTAGCTCTTGAACGGTATATAATCTAGGTTCATTATAGGTCCATACCTCTACATTAACGATTTCTTCATCTAATAAGGTAGTATCTTGGACAATGGGTTTGTTACGTAATCCAAAAAACAAACGCTCTTCATTTTTTGAAAACCTAAGTGTCTCATCACTAGAGATCAATAATTTTGAAGGGTTACTTTCTGAAGTTGCTATTACTTCTGCCCTAGTATTATTTTCTTTCCAAGCATACAGATCAGGTTTCTTTATTAAGCTTTTGGTGGAATCTGCATCTACAACAAATCCAATACGTTTACCAGATTCTGATATACTTAACTGTGGGTATTTAGTTTTTTCGTGACTTTCAAATAATAAAGTACGCTCTCCATTTTCTATATCATAGCGATATACCCCAGCTATCGTTTTTTCTTTCTCTCCTGAAGTCGCATAGGTTAGAAATTTTCCTTCTTTCGCTATAGCGAAATCTAACACAAACTTTAAAGTATCTTCCTGTTCATTGAATAGCTTATGTATCACCAAATGAAATCCATTGTCTTTAGAAACCTTTTTTAGTTTCTTTTTTGTCTTAGAAGTATCTTTAGCCTTTGTTCTAGTGGTATCCTTTTCTTTTTTCTTTTTTTCTGTTTCTAAGTAATATGTAATAATACCTGACCACTTTTCTGGAAGTTTATAGGATTTTACATTTGGAATTTTCTGTAACGATTTATTGTTGATATTATAAATAACTAAAGTGTCCTTTGGTAAATCCTTTTTCTTAACCTTCTTACGTTTTATTTCTGTAATGCTGTCTTTCCATGCATTTACAGTAAAAACTACATACTTCGAATCATACGAAAATTGCCCTCCTTTGCTTCGTTCATGAGTCATAATTTTTTGACCATTCGTAGTCTGAAGATGGATTGCTTTGTCTTTTTCTCCTTTCTCCACCGTATAGATCATATAATCTCCAGAATTTGATATATTACTATTTCTAATACGATTCCAAAGGGATTTATCTTCGTGTTGCATCACTTTTTTTTGAGCATTCATGGTTGCAACAAGGCACAAAAACGTCAGAACAAATAGGATTCTCATAAGGCTACTATGATTTAATTTTTATTGTTATGTCCTCTTCCAGGTGTGTAAGGAGCACC
>CAKZKZ010000076.1 GCA_937124495.1 uncultured Dokdonia sp.
AATTACCCGTAAAGGCAAAAAAATGAAATTACACCAATGGCTAGAAACTGGGGTATTCTGGTCTAAATTTTATACGGTCACATTCTTGGTGGTCTCTTTAATTTTCTTTCGCGCAAGCTCTCTAAACAAAGCCATTACAATGCTCAAAGAAATGGCGACTCAAAATGTAGCTTTTTATAACTTTGATGTTATTATAGGTAAGAAGATTATTTTCCTTATAATCATGATTGTGGCAGAAGTTTGGAGAAAAAGATATACGCATCCATTTGCAAACTTAGAAGGTGTATTTCCTAAAATAGTACGTTGGGGTATGTATTACTTTTTAATATTTGCGATTATCAGGTATGGACGACCACAAGAAGAATTTATTTATTTTCAATTTTAATGATTAGAAAGTTTTTCATACAACTATGTGTTTTCTTGATTCCAGTAATCATAGGGTATGCTATTATTGAGAATTACACACGTAACCTACCGCTTTCCCCAAAAATAATATCTGAATTTTATAAAACCCATCAAAATGACATTGAAGTCTTAGTACTAGGTGCTTCTCAAAATAGAGATGCAATTAATCCTGAGTTCTTGTCACAAAAAACATTAAATATTGCCTTCCCTGATCAAGATTATTATGTAAGCTCTAAACTATTAGAACACTTAGGGCCAACACTCCCTTCTTTAAAAATAGTTGTTGTTCCTATTACTTATGGGCATTTTGAAACAGCACCAAACCAAAAAGAAACATGGAAGAATAGTATGTATCGTCATTATTTTGGAGCTACGATCTCTGAAGAGTTTACATATTTTAAGGACAACCTATTGTACATCAGTTTCCCTAATTATTATTCTACAAAAATAAGAGAGCATAGAAATGGAAAAAGTAACGAAGACTATAATCAATATGGTTATAATAGAAATTTAAATAATTCTTTATTTTATAAATTTAAGTACGATAGCCTGACTATTGCAAAACAATCTGTTCATATCACTCCAATAAAGCCAAATCCTGAATTTATCCCTGAAAATGCAGAAAAACTAGAAGCAATAGTAGCTTTTTGTGCTAAACAAAATTATCAAGTAGTTCTCTTAGAAACTCCTACAACAGCTCGTTTTAAGAAGCAAAGGATCCCAGAAGTACTTCATAGAAAAGATAGTATCTTGGAATTAATCACTTCAAGATATGATATACATTACATAAATGGAGATTCCAAAAATGAGTATTCTATAAAAGATCATAGAGATAATAATCATTTAAGTACTCTAGGAGCTGAAAAGTTCACAAAACGTCTCAATAAATTAATACAATAATCTTCTATTCAATGTATTTAAGGAATCCATTTTTTATCAAAGTTAGGCTTGCGTTTTTCTAAGAATGCATTTCGACCTTCTTGTGCTTCCTCCGTCATATAGGCTAGCCGTGTTGCTTCTCCTGCAAATACTTGTTGCCCTACCATACCATCATCAGTTAGGTTCATAGCAAATTTGAGCATTTTTATAGAAATAGGAGATTTTTCAAGTATTTCTTGTGCCCATTGGTATGCAGAACCTTCTAACTCATCATGAGGAATTACTGCATTCACCATTCCCATTTCATAAGCCTCTTGCGCAGAATAATTACGTCCTAAAAAGAAAATTTCTCTTGCTTTTTTCTGACCTACCATTTTTGCTAAGTAAGCAGATCCATATCCACCATCAAAACTAGTAACATCTGCATCTGTTTGTTTAAAAATAGCATGCTCTTTACTCGCCAACGTTAGATCACATACGACATGTAAACTATGCCCTCCTCCTACTGCCCAACCTGGCACTACAGCAATTACTGCTTTAGGCATAAAACGTATCAAGCGCTGTACTTCAAGAATATTAAGTCTATGATATCCATCGTCTCCTACATAACCCTCTTTCCCTCTCGCTCTTTGATCACCGCCACTACAAAAACTATAGACTCCATCTTTTGTAGAAGGGCCTTCGGCAGAAAGTAACACAACCCCTATAGAAGTATCTTCATTGGCATCATAAAATGCATCATATAATTCACTTGTCGTTTTAGGACGAAATGCATTACGTACATTTGGTCTATTAAAAGCGATTCTAGCAACACCATCACACTTTTTATAGGTGATATCTGTATATTCTTTGGCTATTTTCCAGACAGGAGTCTTCATAATTGGTATTTTAGCGTAAAAATAACCCTTTATTACTATTCATAGAAATGAAAAACTTCACCATTTGTATTATTCTTGTTTTTGCTTTCGCGAAAGCGGTATTAGCACAAGAAACAACAGCTCCATACATATTTACAGATCTTATAAGTCTTGACGTAAACCCTGTCATAAGTCAAGGTAAAACGGGAACTTGTTGGAGTTTTTCTACCTCATCGTTTTTAGAAAGTGAAATCAAACGTATCACTGGTAAAGAAATAGACCTTTCAGAGATGTATTCAGTACGTGCTACATATCCCATAAAAGCAGAAAATTATGTGATGCGCCAAGGAAAAGCTCAGTTTAGCGAAGGTGGGCTTGCGCATGATGTTATACATAGTGTTGATCGCTTTGGACTTGTTCCTGTAGATGCATACACAGGGCTTGCCCCTACCGAAAATAAGCACGATCATGCAGAAATGGTTGCTGTACTAGAAGCCATGCTTAATACCTATATAGATAATCCCGGAAGAAAGTTAAGTAAAAAATGGAAACCAGCTATTAATGCAGTCTTAGATACATATCTAGGGACTCAACTAGAAACATTCACTTTTAATAATAAAAGCTACACCCCTAAAGAATTTGCAAGTGCTATGCGTATAGAGCCTAGTAACTATGTTTCTATTACCTCATTTACACATGCGCCTTTTCACGAATCATTTATATTAAATATTCCTGACAACTTTTCTAATGGTTCCTTTTATAATGTGACTCTTGATGAATTTATACAAAGTATTGACCATGCTTTAGAAAATGGTTTTACAATTACATTAGATTGCGATGTAAGCGAATTATCATTCTCTTCAAAACAAGGAGTTGCTGTTATTCCTGCACAAAATAAAAATGCAAAACTATCCGTATTAGGACCTGAAGAAGAAAAGGTCGTAAAGCAACAATACCGTCAAGATGAATTTGAAAATTATAATACGACAGATGATCACTTAATGCACATTACAGGAAAAGCAAAAGATCAAAACGGCACTATCTATTATAAAGTTAAAAATTCTTGGGGAACAGATGTAAATCGTACAGCATATAATGGATACGTATACATGAGTGCTTCTTATATACGACTTAAAGCAATTTCTGTACTAATGCATAAAGATGGATTACCTACTTCAATCTCAAAAAAAATAAAAATATAAAGAAAACCAAATAGCAACTGGTTATTTCAAAACACTTTATCCGAAAAAATAAACACTTTAGCGATTCTATAATAATTATTTTACTGTGCGCGCATAATAAATTAATTATTAGATACCTTTGTACCTCACTAAAAAATTGGGGTATGCATTTAAAAGATTCTACTATTAAAAATGAGGTGAAAAAGATTCACAAACTAAAACAAGGAACTATCTATGTATTTGAAGATTTCTTAGTTTCTGAATTTAAAGAAGATGCGATTATAGATTTTGATTGTTTTGTTCAGCTTTATCATTATCTTAATTCTTATAGTGAAAATAAGCCATCTTATGGATATATTTCAAATAGAGTCTATAACTACACTGTAAAAGTGACTGATTTTATGAAAACAAGACCTTTAGCTCAAAAAGTATATCCTACA
>CAKZKZ010000077.1 GCA_937124495.1 uncultured Dokdonia sp.
TTTTTCACCCAAATTTGTATGCTTATTAGCATAACATTTCTTTCTTAATGGGTGACCAAATTAACTATGCCACTACAATACCCCTTTGATTGAATTAACCTATGATGAATTTAAAGAACTAGTCAGCAATAACTTTTTAAAGTCCCACCCTATTGAAACAAGACTTTTTCACAAGCTATCAGGTAAACATAAAGGTAGGTATAAAGAAGACGTCAAGGATATTTATACTAATGAATTACCAATAAACAAAGATAAAATGATGGAGTTATATACTAGGACAAGGCTACTCATTGATTATATTAGTGGTATGACAGATCAGTTTGCTCTAGAAGAATTTCAAAATTTATCTGCAATTAAATAATTGTTTGCCAGATAATTTCGTTGGTTTAAATGTAAATATAGCAAACAAAGCTACTTACTTTAAACCAAGGTTTTTCTTTATATCTAAAGGCATATTACTTAAAAGTCGTTCATATAATTCTTCACAATTATTCTTCTGAAATTTTACTAAATCCTTTTCTTGTTTTTGAGCTTTCTTCTTAATTTCATCTTTTGATAGATGCTGTAGCCCATGTTTAGGTTTATTGATTTTTAATTCTTTTTTCTCTTCCAATTTATCATTAACGTCATCAAAGTACTCAGATAATTTCACTGAGTAGCTAACACCCTTGAAAATTGGCTGCGGTTTTTTTCCTATTTCTTTAGCTACTTCTGCTTTTGATATCTTATAACTGAACTTACTTTTAAAGTCCTTTTCATGTGAATGCCCATTTATATAACGCAATTTAGCTTTTTTAAATTTAATAATTGCATCATAAGCCTTTCCCGAAGTTTCACCATCTATTGCCCAACTAGGACGTTTTTCACCCTCTACTGGTTTATTTAAAGAACTGTCTTCACCCAAAAATTCTTTAAGGTAATCATCTGTCATTTTCTGTATCCTTCATTTGATGAACAATATCAATTGTTTCTTTTAGATAGTTGATAAATTTAGCGTACCGAGGATCTGTTGAATTTTCATTCAATTCTTTTATTCTCTTTAAGGCCAAATTAACTATTTCAAGATGAGGCAGTTTAAAAGAGAAAGGAAGATTAGGATTCCTACATGCATCAATATCATGTCTGGTATAAACCACAATACCTTCAAAATTTCCACTTTCTATATCACCGTTAATGCATCCTAAACAAAATCCAGGGGTCGCATTTTGTCGCTGTGGCTCACCATCAATTGAACACTTTGCATTATGTTGAGTGTTCGTTCTAAGGAAACAGGTTACCCAAGGATTGGCCTTTATATCAATTATTCGCTTGTCTGCAATTGAGCTAACTAATTTTTTATACTCTTGTGGACTATAAACTTTAGTAATAGATATTACCTTAGATATAAATCGATCAAGACCACCTGCAAATTCACGTTTTTGATCACCCATACTATTTACATGTTTGCGTACAACAGCATTAATCGTAGTTCTTTTAGCAACATTATATATAGACCTTAATTCTTTATTTCTTAAATAGGCCATAAAGAATCTCTCATCCATATGTTTAAAGTTTGCCCGTATAAATCGTCCTACATCTCCTCTATATCTTCTTAGGACAGCCTCTGCCCATATATGCCTAAATGCATGCGGAGTGGCGTTCAATGTATCTCGAACGAACTCTTCTCTGACAACCGAAACAGCTTCGGCTTGAAAAGAAAAACTGTCAGAAAGTACAGCTCTTTTAGTCTCCTCTGTAAGGATTTCATTAAGCAATTCTTCTTCTTTACTATCCAGTTCGCCACAACGATATCTTCTCAATGTTTCTGCAAACCTTACTGTAGATCCGTTACCACTTTTATAAGATTTTTTAGAAAGCATTCTAATATCGGCATCTTTTCTTAATTTTTCTTTTAATGAAATTAGTGCAATAACAGAACTGTTATTTAAATCATATTCTGATGTTAAGCTTAAATATCGCTCTTGTTCAATACCAGTAAGCCCAGCTTTTAAATTTTCATATTTTTCTAACTCATCTAAGTCATTAAACACCTGATATTTAAACGGGAAAGCAAGCCATAAACGAGACACTTGTTCAGAAATAATTTGTCTGAGTGATGTAGTATTTGAAAAGTTATTCGAGACCAATGCAGGTAAATTATTACCAGCGCAATTTAAATTAGCAAGCTGTTGAGTAAGAATATGAGTAGATAACGTTATTTCTCGTTCTAATGGTGTTTCACCACTTGTCTTGGGCACTACCCAATTGACATAAAATCTAAATGGTGTGTAAACCGAGTCAAGAACATCTTTATTAATAGCAACGGATATTGCCGACAATGTAAAGCCAAACTCACTAGCTCGCCAGCCAGTAAAAGCTACGAAACATGTGACTCCAGCCGATTCAACCTCATTTAATATTGTGTTGAGTGAATCAAAATTTATTTTTTTAGGTTTGAGTTTTTCAATACTTGCTTGGCAAACATTAGTAACTTCATCTAAGGTAATTTTAAAATTTTGAAGGTGTTTATCACACACACGATCAAAATAAGAAACTCCCCAACCGCAATTGACTGCAAAAACCTTATCTTTAGCAATAGATGCTTTGTACTCCTCGCAAATACTATTTCTAGATTTTATTTCATTATTGTAAAACCGAGTGAAAAGCATCGCCCTTATAAACTCTTGCGTGTCAAAACGTGTTGTTGGCAAATTTAGCTCTTTGGCTATAGAGTTGATTACTTTTAATGTGAATGCTTTTTGATTAATTATGATTTCATTATAATTTTGACAAAATGTTGTCAAAGTTTTCTTTCTTATTGAAAGTTTTTTTTCTTTTAATCCTATATGGCCTTGTTTTTTAAATTCTGAAGATTGATGGTCGGGTTCAGCCTCCCCCATCAGCGTATCCACAACCTCTTTTTTCAAACTGGTTTTGGTGCCTTCTGTTAGCTCGTCATCCTTATCAAGGTCATTTAAAATATCCTTTAAGGACTTTCGCGCGGCAGTTGCATATGAAACATTATCTTCAAAAATCTCAGCACAAAAATCAACATAATGACGACCTACGTCCAGCCCCAGAAAATCAAACGAACCGCCATTTTTATAATCTGCAAGTGTTAGGTTAGCCTGCGCTAAACATGCATCACGGCTAGCGCATTTTAATCCCAGATTCTAACAGGGTTGAGCGATAATCATCGTCTAGCCCTGCCATTTTCTTTTT
>CAKZKZ010000078.1 GCA_937124495.1 uncultured Dokdonia sp.
AGAGCAAGAAACCATTGATTCCTTAGAAGTGGTGAAGCAATTATTTGAGAGAAATTGTATCCAATCTGCATTTTGGCACCAATTCACAACCACGGTTCATAGTCCCATAGGTAAGAACCCTGAAGATTTTGGAATAGAAATAACGGGACCTACTTTTGAAGGATTTGCTCAAAATGATTTATACCACAAAGATCCTCAAGGAGCGGATCATCCCAAATATACGAAGGGATTAAACCTCGCATTACACAATTATTTAAATGGGGCAGGATTTGATATAGCATTGCAAAACTGGTTTGACTTTCCCGTGCTTCCAACTACGCATCCTGAGGATTTAATCGAAAGTTTCTTGTCTGAAATTGTAGCTAAAAAGACGGTTTTAAAGTAATGAAGCTGTTGATGCGCAGAATGATTTGATTACGACATCCATGTTTGTACAAGGCTTACTCTTTATATTCCGCTTTCGCGAAAGCTTTTATTCGGTGATTTTAATTATAAATATAGTAACTACTCTCTATTTTTTATAAACGCCACTTTTAAGTTCAAGGGCGCCCATTTTTAAATGACTCAGGAGGTTCATTAGTTTTGGTTTTGTTGTTTCTCCCATCAAAACGTTCAATCCTATTTTTGGAGGTCCAAACTCTTTCAGCCTAGCAACTAGCACATCAAAAAAGTCAATCCCTGCTTGCGTTTGATCTGTCGATTGTTCTTTTATAAAACCTAAGGCTGTTAAAAAATCATCCATTTCTTCAGTTTTTAATAAGAAACTGAGATTCTTACTACTTGCCCAAGGCATTGGATAGCTGACTTCTCCATCTCCTTTCTTCAAGATATCATAGAAAAGAAAATGCCCTCCATCCTTCAATACACGATGTATTTCTGAGTAAAATTCTTTCTTATTTGGAATGTTCATTTGAACGTGTTGTGTCCAGACGACGTCAAACGTATTGTCTTCAAAAGGAAGTTGGGTAGCATCTCCTTGTATGAATGTTGTTTTATCATCCAGGTTGACAAGTTTGGATAGCTTGTTTGCCGTTCTTATATACTCATGGCTAAGATCAATTCCTGTTGCTTTGCAATGATAGACCTCAGCAAGCATTCTACAAGGCCCTCCTAATCCACAGCCAACATCCAAAACGGAAGCTTCTTTTAGATCAATACGAGTAGCTAGTTCTTTTGAAACCTCAGCACCTCTGACGTGAAACTCATCAACGCCAGCAATATCAGATCGACTTACTTTACTCACATCTATGTCTTGTTCTTCAAGACGCGTTATAATATCTTCATAAAGCCCTTCTTTGAAATAATGATTCTCTATATCTTGATGTAAGTTTTCCATGCTGTTATTTGATGATTTTCAATAGTAGTCAATACGATGTATGAGACCTAGCGAGTAAAAAGATACTACATTTTCTGTTGAACGCAGGATGAAGTTTTATATTCCGCTTTCGCGAAATATTTTATTTGACGGTTTTGTATATAAGAGGGAGCTTCTATGATGGTATTAAACAAACACTAGCCATAGGCTTGATTTTAACCCAGTTCTTTATTGTTAGATAGTTTTTTCCATTCAGGTTGTCACACTTCGTATCTTTTGCTTGTCTAATTAGTAAAGAGATGAAAGATACCTTAGAAATTTTAGTAAAAAAAGCGAATTCAGGTGACAGAAAGGCATTGGAATCGGTAGTGCTCAACATCAAGGACAATGTGTATAATCTGTCCTTGAAAATGTTGCTATATCCTGAAGATGCTGAAGATGCAACGCAAGAAATACTAATCAAGGTCATCACTCATTTAAGTACTTTCAATCATAAAAGCAAGTTGATGACTTGGGTGTATCGAGTGGCTACCAATTATTTACTTACTTATAAAGGGAAAAGAAATAAAGAATTTGCAATGCCTTTTGACGATTATGCCGACTTAATAGACACGGGTCATTCTGATACGGTTAGATATTCGACCAATGAAGGTGAGCTTTTCCTTTTAGAAGAAGAGGTAAAGGTAAGTTGTACACAAGGTTTGCTACTTTGTTTGAATGTTGTTGATAGAATGGTTTATATTTTGTCTGAAATACTTGAATTTAATAGTGTTGAGGGGGCAGAAATCATGAGTATTACTTCTGAAAATTTTAGAAAAAAACTATCACGTTCAAGAGCTAAGATTAGAAATTTTTTGAATCATAAATGCGGACTTGCTAATCCCAAAAATCCATGTCGTTGCAACAAGAAGATTGATTTCCTGATTGATCAAAAAATAGTCAATCCAAAAGATTTAAGATTTGCAGGGTTTTCTCAGCGTAGTATTGATTTGGTTGGGAAATTAGGTGAATTAGAAAAGTCAGTTGCAATATACCGTTCTGTTCCGCAAGCTGAAGCTCCTGTATCCCTATATAAAAACATACAAAAAACACTAGCACTCGATTCATGATGACTCCTCCAAAATTCAATATTAAGCATTTTGCTATCATAAGCTTGTTGACTAGTATCTGGATTCATATATCAGAGGTTTTTCGCTATTTCGTGCTTGTAATGCCAAGAGTAAAATCATTTTTTGATGGTGCATTAGGTATTGCAGCGATGGACTTGGAGATTTTTGTCATTTGGGGATTTTGGGGCACTCTTTTAACGAGCATTCTCGTTTTTGTTTTTTGGCTTTATTCCAGTGTTTACGGGAATTCTAATCGATCTGTTTTGATGTCAAGTACGATTGTATGGTTGGCCGTTTTTGTTATTTTTTGGATTGCCACAGCAAATATGGGGTTGTCTGACTGGAAAATGCTATGGATTACATTGCCATTAAGTTGGTTCGAAATGGTCGTGGGTACTTGGATTGCTTCTCAACTTTATAAAAAATACATTCGTGACAACATCTAAACTAGTAGGCATTCCGATCAAAATGGAAAAATTTTACGGAAAAGGCACCATGTTACATCCTTCGATGGAGGACATTGAAGAGCTTGTCAAAGTCATTCCAAAAGGTACTATAGCAACTATAGACGGACTTACGAAACGTCTGTCCAAAGATTTTGGTACAGATGTAACCTGTCCCATGCGAACGGGAAACGCTTTAAAGAAAATTGCTGAACGCTATTCGAGTGATGCCATCGATTTCCAAGTTCCATTTTGGCGTGTCATTCGTTCTGATACACAGGTCATCAAATCCAAAAACTTTGAATTTTGGGCATCTCTCATCGAAGATGAAGGATTTACATTACTGTATACAAAACCGGGTGCTATAAAAGTGGATGTTGATGCTGGTAGAATGTTTGCTTTTTAGTTTAATTGTTGGTAATGTGTCTTTGTTTTTAAAATGAGGTAGGAGCACTCATTATAGATTATTGCTAGCGGGAGGTTTTGAATTCCGTTAAAAAGATTTTAATTCTGTAGCTTATTGTGCACTGACATTTTATGCTAATAGTATTCTATGTTACGATACGTCTTTGTTTTTAAACGACCATTTTCTTTATGATACGTACTTTTTTCAACTATGATATTTGAATTATTCTTAATGGTAGTATATGATTCTTTTTCAATCCAATTGTCATAACGATCATATACATATTTATATGTTTCAATTATTTTATCTGCGGACGCTATTTTAGCTCCCTTTTTAAAATCGTACGTAATTCGTTGTATTAGATCTCCTTTACTATTTCTCAAATATTCTTTACGGTCAATATGTTCAAATTCAGAGTAATGCTTTATTCTCTCGGTAGTGCTATAATTACCATGTATGTCATACGTATAGTTTATTTCTGAAGTCTGTTTATTATTGGAGTAGTATGTGATTTTTAAAAGCTCCTTCTTATTATTATATTTATATTCAATGAGTTTTAATTTATTTCTTTTCTCATTCTTTTTATACAGTTCTATTTTATTTCCACTATCATCATAGTTATAGTACTTCTTATCCTTTGGATTAAAAGAAGAACGAAAACTTTGATTACTACTTATTAATATACCTTTTGAATCATATTCCCATATATATGAAATAACATGCCTTCCATCACTAGCAACTGAACTTTCTTTAATCTTAAGCGTGTCTTTATATTCAATAAGGGTTGTATATTTTAAAGAGTCTTTTTTATCAAAAGTTACCTTTTTAATTAAATTTCCTGCTGCATTGTAATCATACATATACTTGCCAAAAGATTTGTAATCAACTTCCATTTCTATAGTACCATTTCTATTATAACTCCATGTTTGGGTATTCAAAACAGAATCATTTTTTAGTTGTTTTTCGTACTTAATTTTTCTTCCTTCTTTATCAAAATATGTTGTGCCTAAATCTTTGAGATCTTTTAATAAAGATGGAACAACTCTAATTTCTTTATTAGCATTAATTACAAAAAACGTTTTTTTTATCGACTTAATCTTTTGTTTTTCAAGGCGTTTAATATCTTGATTTTCTGGATAAATCTTTGGAGATAGCTGTATGAATGCTATTAATAATAAACCCAACGAAAAAAAGGTGCTATATTTCATTTATTAGGATTTGAACTTGGAATACGTATATGATTTCGTTAGATGTTATAAACACCTAATTTAGTAAATAGAACTAAGAATTGTCTACCAGCTGATAATATATATAAGGTTTTAATAGTAGTAGAGGACTAGTAATCAACTAAACATATTTTTGTGTACTAACTTTTACATGTAATCATGTAGGCCATCATGACATGGTTTACAAACGGAGACCAACCATTTGATAGGTTCTTTTCCAATATTCTTTCTAGCATATCTCTTGTGATGCACTTGTGTAGCCTTTGCGCCACAGTAGACACATTTCCACTGATCTCGTTTGAGTAAGACATACCGCTTTCGTTTCCAGGCATCTGATTTTAAATAAACGTTTCGATAATAGTCACGCCGCTTTTTTCTCTTCTTATCAAAGATCCAGCGGCCCAATTGCCATTTACCTATAAAAAAGATGAACACTAAGAAGAGCGCATATCCCATAGGATTGTTTATTTCTGTTTTTTAAGTTTTACGTTTTATGATGTATTTTTAAAATATGGTTAGTACTCGTCTTATTTTAGTACTAGTATAGTGATGATAAAATAATGGGTTGATTATTTTAGTTGGCTTTCGCCAAAATCAAAGTTCATTCATTGATGGTTGTTTACGTTCCTTTTTTAATAAACAGCTGTTGGCTTGGGTTTTTTACAACCACAAGGAAGCTCTTTTCGATATTTAGCGTGTAATCGAATTTTACTGTTCGGATGTTTCTTTCGAAATTCATTCATGTTGATAGACTTCGTTTTGTTGTTATCTACATCAAAGAAAATTTCATAATGAAAAAGAATATCATCTAAAATGGTCACTCGCGCATCTACATATTTCCGATCACTTTTAGATGTTGTATTTCCTTCTGAATTCTCAGGATAGTAATAGGGTAGGAAAAAACGATTTTCTTTGGTACCTCTTACAATAGCACCAATTCCAGAAGCGCCTTCTGCGTCTTTAATTTTATTTGTTTGAATCCAAGGGAAGTCAGAACATTCTACTCTAAAAGGGATAACATTAGGATTGATCTGGTTTTCTTTTATGAGCTTATCGAAAGAATCATCAAACTCAACCTCAATGTACTCGATATGCATAGGCTTTAAAATACTGTAATCTAAATAGACCATTTGCACAGGTTTTCGTCCGTTATAAGAAAACTCATCGGGAGTGACTAGACCAATATCATATAATGTATTTGGGTTGTCAATACTGTCATTAGGATTTGCTAATTGAATTATTGGCGGAGATGCTATGTAGTATTTAGAAACATGATACGATTCCGTTGTTTTTGAATCTACTTGAGCACCAAAAGGGATATCAGATACTACTTGATTTGCTGTGTTCCAAGAGAAACTTTTAGGGCCTTTCCAGTGGTCGCCGTTTGCTGTTACACTTGTGTTACAGCCATACAAAGCAATGGTGTGCTCTTTAGTGGTTTCTAACGTGGGTGCTCCAAGAGAGAAATTTATATACGCAGGTTTCTTAGGATCATCTTTTTCTTGCTTTTTAGAATGACATGCAAAAAAAAGGAATAAGGCAAGGCTACCTATAATGAATTTGATGGGGTTTTTCATTTTGTAATAATTTGATAAACAATGATGTAATTATTCACAAATTAGATAAAATATGTAAGCGCAAAAAATAACTACCCATAAACAGGTGTTTTTACGGGGTTTCTTTTTTTGATGTTGAAGCGGTTATTAGGAATGTGAAAAACTTAAATGATACAATATGCTGTGGTCTACATATTGAATCATTTAAGTTTTTGTGATGTAAGGGGTTGTCGTCTTAACTCAACTACTTCGGGGCAAGCCCATAAGGCATTTACCAGGAGATCAAATTTTAATTTCAAGGCAAGCGTCAGGGTATTATACCCTTTGGCGGTGCCAATCAACTACAGTAGAAAATTGAAGAGGAATTTAAAAACAAATTCCTCTTCAAATATAGTATTGATTACTATTTTTTCTGCAGTGCTTTTTCTAGATTTTCTTGGTATACAGAAAGATCTGGTGAATTGTCTGCTGTAGCAAGTGCTACTGCTTTCTTATAATTTTTTATAGATTCATCATAGTTGCCAATAGTCATTAATCCTTCTGCATAACTATCAAACCCATTTGCTGATTCGGGATGTAAAACAGTATTTGCTTTAAATATACACACAGCGATTTTTGGCTTTTTATGCTCCATCATATATTGATATCCTAAAGCATTGATCTCCCAATCTTGTATCAACCCTTTTTTATAACACTCTTTTAGCGTAGCTAGGATTTCTTTTTCAGAATGTACAGCGTCATAGGTTTCTAGTTTTGATAGAAGATGCGTGAATGTATTGGTATAGATTTCTTTTGTTTTTTCTCTGTATTGATCTGCAGCTTTTTTTGCTAACTCATGTGTTTTATTAAAGGACTCGTCAGCGGTTACTTTGATCTCAGGAACGACACCAACACCTTCCCAGTTTGTTTTTGTAATCGGATTAATAGCTTTCCCCGTAGGAATAAAAACACTTAAATTTTCATTAATAGGTCTAGTACCTCCTGGATTTGCTCCACCTCCTGAGGTTTGTCCTACTAGGGTTGCACGTTTCTGTGTTTGCATGTTATATGAAAACTCTTCAGCGCCCGAAAATGTTCTTGAACTCGTCATTACAAATAATGGAATGTCTATCATTTTTTTTCCATCTACTTTATCAAGTGTATAGAAATCAATCGTTTCATCGCCTTCTCTAAAGTATAAACTATTTAAGTGAACACCGCCTTTGAAAAAATAGCTACATAAGTATTGTACCATTTCTGGATCTCCACCACCATTTTTACTAAGGTCTACGATAACAGCATCTGTATTTGAGATTAATTTCATGTAGGCATCTGCAATTGGTTTTCCTTCTTGAAAATAGGTGAAGCCTCTTAAATCTAGATACCCTACATTTCCTTCAAGTACTTTTATCGTATGAAACCCAGCATTGTATTCTTTTTTCCTTCTAAGGTTATGAATTTTTTCTTCAATGAGTCGTTCTGGAGTCATTGCAGGAGCCTCATAAGGAGGTTGATTCATAATCCTCATGTGTTTGTCATTATTGATTGACTGAACAGATTCCGTGAGTGCATTAGCAAAACTTTCATTTGTTGTAAATGAATCAAAGTGACCTTCCTTGAATTGTTTCTTTAGATGCTTTTCAGTGTCTTTTGCGATATCAGGAAAGACATATCTCTCATTCATCAATGTAGATAACGTAGTAATGACCTCTTCTTTATACGTATTACTTAGATCTTGGGAATAGGTAGTTGTGTAACAAAGGGATAGGATACAAATTAGAAAAAGGAATTTACGTATGAACATCATTGTTTTAATTTTTAAGGTAAAATTAAAGAATAACGTTTTTAAAAAATTGTAAAAAAGTAAAGGGTAAAGAAAATCATCTCAAAAGGAATTATGAGATGATGGGATCATATTGATTGGTGAATCGTTTAGCGATATTTAGATTCGTAATTTCAATCAGATTTGATTTTTGAGCAAAAAATTGAAAAGGGGTTGTTTTAAAAATAGTCTTGAAATCTTTAATGAAATGCGCTTGGTCATAAAAGCCTGCTTCCAAACCAATCGTCGTTAGGTTGATATCTGGGAATTCTTTCTTAAGCTGGAGGATTCTATTCATTCGCCATATTTGCGAAACCTTTTTTGGGGAAAGTCCTACTTTATTTATGAAATGTTTGTGTAAAGTTACCTTACTGACATTAAACTCTTCAAATAACTCACTGATTCTTATACTTCCATGTTTAAACATAATGAAGTTCAGCTGTGCTCTTAAGATTTCGTCTACAGACATCGTTTTTGATAATAAGATTTCTGTAAATTCATTAATAAGTTGCTCTTGTATGATGGCTTTACTTTCTGTAGCAATTCGTTGAATGAGTACTTGTGCTGTTTTATCAAGCGCAAAAATCTTTTCAAGTGCTATAATACTGTCATTAAAATGGATGAGCGGGTTTTTAATAATATTGGCAAATGCAAAAGGTTTAAATCGTACGCCTGTAATATTTATGGCAATTTTTGACTTAAAACTTAATATGGTGTTTGTTTGCCCTATAAAGTAAACACCTGGCTTTAGTGACATCCACTTGGTTTGGGAGTTGCATCTTACAACACATGGAGCGTCAATAAAAACAATATTAAATGTACACGTAGGTAGAAACATTTCTAAAGGATCTTTTGTCAATTGCTGATCTGAAAAGGTATGCCAGTAACTCTCCACATGATGTGAAAACAAATGATCTGGTAATGTTTCTCTGTACTCCATATTCCTTTAGAAAACGTATAACAGGTAGTGATTGTTGCTATAGATTCGCTTTTTACATGCTATTCACTAAAAATACGATTTTTGGTTTGTATAATGAGTAGGAATGATGGTTTTATATAGGTTGCTGTTATGTGTTTTTTTAGGATGAGATAGAACAGTATAGCAGTATGAGCACTCGTTACAAACGAGCGCTAGTGGGGAATCTCCATAAACACTTCCTATGACATATTTGAAGTGAAGGATTCTAGAGAAGAATATCTGTTGATTCAGAATAGCTTAGATAGTTTGTTAAGAGATGGTCTTCGTTTAGAAATCATTTATAAATCTATTCAAGATAGTAATGAACCCGCTATTGCTTATAGACTGTGTTAGCTAACGTTTTTTTTTTCTTCTTTTTTTTCTTATACAGATAAAACCCTATAAGCATTAATGAAATAAATATCAAAGACGTTGGTACCCAAGTAATGTCTTCCCATAACCAATGAATTTCTTTTTCATTACCTCTGAATGGTATACAAAGGATTAACAGGAACATTACAAAGTATAATAAATTGCTTTTCATAATACATTTAATTTTAAGTAAAAATTTATGGTACGCAATCTCTCTATTTGCATTAATTTAAACAAATAATTTAGGGTTGATAAAGGGTTGATTTATTATAGAATACTGACTGTTATGACTTTATTTTTGACTTTAACTCACGCCTGCTTTTGATTTCTAGTTTTCTATATATCTGATTAATATGTGATTTCAGTGTGCTCTGCTCAATAAATAGCTCGCTCATTATCTCTTTATTTGTCTTTCCCGAAATAATTAAGTCATACACTTCCCTTTGTCTCTCGGTCAATCCATTAAGCAGAGTATCCATTCCTTCACTTTTAATTTTGGAATGCTCCATAATTTGATTTGAAAGGCTTGAAATTTTTCTTATAGTGATATAAAAATAGATTGCGACTAAGAATGAACTAACGACGATCAATAAAAAGATAAGGACTGGATATTTGTGTAAGATCAAGTTAATTTTCCCATCATTTGACCTTATTGAGATTGCTAAAGATGATAATAAAAGAGCAATTCCTAGAAGATACTTTTGATATTTTGATAGTATTTTTTTCAATTTCATTGAAATGTTAGCTAACGAGTTTGTGTATGATAAGGTGTGTCTTTTTCGGAGGCGGATTTTTCAGATTTGATTATAGTTTTTTAAAAGTAAGTATTTTCATTTTGTTAACCATCCGACGCATTTTTTATTTACGTTGTTAACAGCTGAGCATTACGAGATCATTCTCTTTTTATCGGTTGTGGAAATAGCATTAATGAATTATCCTTT
>CAKZKZ010000079.1 GCA_937124495.1 uncultured Dokdonia sp.
ACTGCGCTGTTCATCAGTTGCTGTTCTAGAGATAACATAGAACAGCTTAACTGAGCAGGTATATTACGATTAATTTTGGCTAATACTCATCGTCTGCTAAATAACCAATCGCTTTATTGGTCGCTATAGCACCATCGAGGATAGATCTGTCGGGAGAAACAATGATAGCATCAGGATCACAGGTACGTTGTACACCCAAACCTTGACATGCTGGGCAGGCACCCAAATGATGATTAAAAGAAAAGTGTTGTGCCGTATAATTTTTACCTTCATGTTGGGCAATTCTTGAATACAATAATCTAAAGGCATCATAGACACCTGACAATGTACCAACCGTCGATCGTTTTGAAGGACTTCCTCCTTTTCTGTTGATCCCAATAGCGGGTCCTAACCCTGAGAAAGAAGCGATTTCTGCTTCACTATTTTGTTGAAGAAAACTTCTGTTATAGGTAGATAACGACTCTGTAAAACGAGCATTCGATTCTGCAAACAGGGTATCGTATACCAACGAGGATTTTCCGCTTCCAGAAAGGCCAGTTACAACCGTCAGCTGATTTTTAGGAATCCGAACATCAATATTCTTCAATCCATGTGTAGTGACGCCGTTCAGGATAATCTCAGCATTCAATGGTCTATTCAGCGATTCAGTTTTGGCTTCCTTTCTAGTATTTTCTGCTCTAGGAATTCCTTGATATAGAATCGTACCTCCCTCTACTCCGCTTTTGGGACCGAGTTCTATATGCCAATCACTCCAACCAATAACGGCCTCATCTTGCTCGATACACACAATGGTATTCCCTTTTTTAGTAATGCTATCAAACAATTGAAGTAAAGATCCGATATCATCGTGATGCAATCCTATACTAGGTTCGATGATCACGTACAACGTATCTCCCGTATCCTTTTTCTGTAATTGATTGGCTATTTTAATCCGTTGTGCTTCTCCTCCAGAAAGTGTCGTAGAAGATTGCCCAAGTGTCAAATAGCCGAGTCCTATGTCTTGTAGTATTTGAAGTCCAATTATCAATTTTTTCTGGTCTTCACAAAAGACCACGGCTTCATTGATGGATAATTTATACACATCTGCAATGGATAAATCCTTATACCTTATGTGTAACGTTTCTTCATTAAACCGATCTCCGTTGCAGGTACCACAGATCAAGTCTACATTCCCCAGAAAGTGCATTCCTATTTGGGTTTTTCCTGCGCCTTGACAGGTTTCGCATCGTCCGCCTTTGTTATTAAATGAAAATCGAGATTTAGTAAATCCTTTTGTTTTCGATTCAGGTAAACTCGCATAGAGATCCCGAATATGATCGGATAGTCCTATGTATGTCGCAGGATTACTACGTGGTGTTTTTCCTATGGGAGAATGATCTATGAAAATCAGTTTATTGATGGCATCTAAGTTTTCATGCTTACTGAGCTTTGGGGATTCATCCGTTTCAATGCCTAACTGTTGTTGTACAGCTTTGAGCAAAGTACCTTTGACTAAACTTGATTTCCCAACACCAGATCTCCCGCTAACGACATTGAGTTTTCCTAGTTGAAATTGGACGTCAATGTTTTTGAGATTTCTTTCGCGACAGCTAAAAAAGCGAATTGCATTGTTTTCCCTTTTTGATACTGATGATGGTCTAGCCTTCTTGTTCGAATTTGTAATGGCTCTATAGGTTGGACTCATTGCTTTCAATGTCTCTCGTTGAGAGAATGTTGAAAATGGACCGTTAAAAAGAACTTCCCCTCCATCAATTCCCGCTTTCGGGCCGATTTCTATGATATGATCGGCACTTCTAATGGTATCCAAATCATGCTCTACCACGATAACAGTATTTCCTTTTTGAACAAGTTGTTTCAAATGATAGATCAATCGTTCGTTTTCTTCTTTGTGCAATCCTATGGAAGGTTCGTCAAAAACGTACAGTACATCACTTAAAGGCACCAATAGTTGATTCGCTACTCGAATCCGTTGAATTTCACTAGCACGAAGGGAATTCGCAGGTCGATCTACTGTCAAATGCCCTACGCCCAAATCTTCCAATATCGTAATTTGTGCCTCTATTTTTTCTGTAATCGCTTTCGCGAAAGCGGACCAAGGATGGAATGCAATCCATGCTTTAAGTTCATTCAATTCCAGGGTCACAAGCGCGGCGATTGATGTCCCATGAACGGTTACACTCAACGCATCGTCATTTAAGCGAGTGC
>CAKZKZ010000080.1 GCA_937124495.1 uncultured Dokdonia sp.
ATTAGGACGTTCATCAATACATCAATCAGATACTATTAATCAGTAAAAGTTACTCGCTTATGCGGGCACATATATGGAAAAGTTAACAAACAAAGAAGAAGAAATCATGCACGCCTTATGGCGATTAGAAAAAGCTTTTGTAAAAGAAGTTGTTACTGAGCTGCCAGAAGGAAATCACTATAATACGGTATCTACTATTATACGCAATCTTGAAGAAAAAGGATATGTAGCACATACCGCATACGGAAAAACACATCAATACTACCCTAGTATTACTATAGGAGCGTATCGTAAACAGTTTATGCAAACAGCAACACAAAAATATTTTGACAGCTCCTACAAAGAAGTAGTTTCTTTCTTTGCTAAAGAAGAAAAGATTTCTGCAGCTGAATTGAGAGAGATTTTAGCCATTATTGAAAACAAAGAAGATAAAGCGTAGTTAACTATCAAGCACTCTATAAGTAGAGCAAATTAAAAACGTATGGAAACATTCATTTACATTATAAAGAGTATTGCCATTCTCTCTATATTTTATATCATCTATCGCATTGTATTGCAAAAGGATACTTTTTTCTCGGCAAATAGGCACTATTTGTTATCTGGTATTATCGCTGCACTTGTCATTCCTTTTATAGAATACACAAAGACTATATATAGAGAAATTCCAATTCTAAACACACCTATTATAGAAAATGCATCACTTGCAACTACTGCAGTAACAAACACTCAACCTCAACAAGAAGCAATCCCTATAGATTGGTGGCAAATTGCTCTTATTATATATGGAATAGGCTTCGCTATTATGATGATACGATTAGGTATACAGCTTATTTCATTACATAGGTTAATTATTCCGTATCCAAAAACATATAAAGATGGCTATGCATATGTCCAAATAACTGACAAAGCTATTGCACCTTTTTCTTTCTTTAAAACGATATGCTATAATCCAAATTTACATAGTCCTAAAGAACTAGATATGATTTTAGCTCATGAAAAAATACATGTACGTCAACGACATACTTTGGACATCTTACTTACCCAATGTATTTTGACCATACAATGGTTTAATCCACTCGCTTGGTTATACAAAAAGAGTTTAGAACAAAATTTAGAGTTTATAGCAGATAATGGAGCCATACAAGAAGTTCCTTCTTCTCAAGAATATCAACGCACACTGGTAAAGGTTTCATCAACCATCTTACAGCCAGCACTTACTAATAATTTTTATCATTCATTAATCAAAAAACGAATCGTTATGTTAAACAAGCAAACGTCAAGCAGACGCAATTTATGGAAGTTAGGTTTAGTCCTTCCAGCCTTAGCCCTTTTTATGTATTCTTTTAATATAAAAGAAGTTATAGAATATCGAGAAGTCAGTGAAAATGCTGAGACCGCTTTCGCGAAAGCGGAAACAAACTCCGAAAAAAAGGAAGAGTTTTATATCAATAACAAAACAACAGCATCACAACTAGACGCTATTGAAAACCACTTTACAACACATTACCCTGAAAAACGTATTAAGTTTGATAATCGTGTATTTCATAAAAACGGATATATCAGACAATTTTCTTTTCAAACAAAATTCCCCTCAGAAAAAAAGTTTTTCACTCGTTTTGAAGTTACATCACCTATCGATAAAGATGGATCTGGATATTTAATATCCAATGCAGATAAAGCTTCTATACAAGTTAAAGAATTAGGAAATGATGGAGTAACTTTTAATATCACTAAAGAGCAATTAGTATTTGATAACAATGCTGTAAAGCAACATCCTGTTTTTGTTATCAATGATAAAACTTCAGATAGCGAACTTAATACTATAGAAACCTTTTTTGAAATGCATTATCCAAAGGTTCGTATCAAAATTAATGATGTAGAGCGTGATTCAAAAGGAGTCTTAACACATTATACTGTAAAAACTATTTTTGAAGGTGCAAATAGCCAAGGTGCTGTATTTGAAAATAATGATCAGAATATCAAAAAAGGGATTTCAATACACTATGAGGAAGGACCAGCTATTGTAGTAAAACAACTTGAAGGCGATAACATTAATGTAAAATCGATTCCTAATGAAATAGAAACTAATAGTTTAAAAAACACAAATCTTACAAATGAGGCTCCGCAATTACTGCAATCATTACTAAACAATACAAATGCAACATCTGAGAATACTCAATCTTTAACATCTAGAATACAAGATGCTACTAATAACATCATAAAAGAAACAAACAACAGCTCTAGTGCATCTGAATCACAAGTACTTTCTGAAGCGATTAAAAAAAGAACATATAGAACACAAGGTATAAGAGATAAAGAAATGCGTGTTCTAATTACAAAAAACACTTCTGAAAAAGAACTAAAAGCGCTTCAAGAAGAACTAAAAAAGGATCATAACTTAAACTTAAATTATAGTACTAGCAGAAATAATTCTAATGAAATTACTTCTATCAACATTTCATATTCAGGAAATAATAAAACGGGAAGCTATAATATAAGCGGAGATGAACCGATAACAGATTTTTACTTTTACATGAAAGAAGAAGGAGATGCTGGTTTTTGGTCAGAGGCTCACGAGCGTCGTAAAAAAGAAAGACATCTTGCGCTTGAAGAAAGACAAAAAGCTTTCAAAGAACGCAGACAAGAAATAGAAGAAAAAAGAGAAGAAATACGTTCTCAACGGAATAATGAAGGAAAAGAACTACAAGAACGACGAGAAAAAATGGAAGAACGTATGCTAGAGCACAAAGAGCATATAAATGAGAGAAAAGAAGAAATGAAAATGCGTCGAAAAGAAATGAAGGAAGAGATGCATGAACGCAAAGAAGAAATGAAAATGCGACAGAAAGAAATGAAAAAACACCTTAGCCAGAGTAGAAGTCAACAATCTGGTGATTGGGACCACAGTGATTCTGAAAGCATAACCATAACAAAAAATACGACCGATGATCAGATACGCTCTATTTCTTCAGAATTAAAATCTCAAGGCATTACGTTTTCTCTAACTAAAGTAAAACGTAACAGTAGAGGAGAGATTACTGGGTATAAAATGAAATTCAACAACAATAATGGGACAGAATCTGTTTCTCAAAAGAAAACGAATAGTGACTCACCTATAGAGACATTACATATCGTATATAACGACGGAAACATTCAAGTTCACAATTAATAATAACATACAACATCTATAAAACCCGCTATTTCATTTTATGAGTAGTGGGTTTTATTTTTAATCTATTCATCATGCAAAAAACCATCATACTCCTTTTTACCATTGCATTCATATACAGTTGTAAACAAGACGCTATTCCAGTTAACGGAACAGAAGCTCAAATAGGGTTTAAAGTACCTAATATCGCTTTTAAGCAACTTTTAAATGATACCGAGGTACAATCTAATCTATATGATTATACAGAAGATGTGATCATCCTAGACTTTTGGGCTACCTGGTGTGGACCTTGTATTACATCATTTCCTAAAATGAGTACTTTTCAAGAAGAATTTGGGAAACAACTTAAAGTTATTGCTGTTACAGACGAATCACCTGAACGTATTGAAGCGTTCTTAAAAAATAGACCCCAACAATTCGCTATGGCTATAGATGCTGATAAAACTATCAATTCATATTTTACACATGTATACATACCGCATTATGTAATACTAGATAAGAATAAAGTGGTTAAAGCTATTGTAAATAGCGATTTTATTACCAAAGAAAATATTACAAAACTTATTTCTGGTGAAGAAATAACATTCAAAGAAAAAAAAGAAAATATCAGTTTTGATCCTAATAAACCATTAGGAACTACAGACAAACCCATTATATACCAATCTTCACTCCTACCCTACAATCCTGATATGCAAAGCATGACTAATACGGGAAGTCTATCAAGCAATAGGTTATTTACGCTCAATACTACATTTACATCTATGTTGCGTACAGCATATCAATACTCTTATAATCGCACAAAAGAAAACCTAAAACATCCTGAAAAATATACCTTCACTAAAGAAAATAGATACTCCTATGAGATGATCTACCCTGATCATTTGTATGAACAGCGATTGGAACTCATGAAAAATGATATTAAAATACTATCTGGTCTTTCTGCAAAAATTGAAACGCAAATGACAGATGTCTATATTCTTCAAAAAATTCCAAGTACAAAAAAAACAATTCCAATTTCCACCCAACAACCTAACCCAGATAGAACCCTACGTTACGGAGAGGGTATTACTCTTCAAGGAGAACCTATGGAGCGTTTACGAGGCTATTATGAAGAAGTTATTCAATTTCCTGTAGTAGATGAGACAGGATATGATAACGTTTATGACATTACTGTAAAATGGTTTGAAGAAAACAAAAAACAAGGGCTAGCCGAATTGACCAAATATGGCTTACAATTAAAAAAAGCAAAACGACCCATTGATTTTTTAATACTATCTGATTAATAAATAACAACGCTACCTCAATACGAAGGATCTTCTTAAATAAAAAATGAGATAAAATAAATAAGTGGCATTACCTTTGATATAGTATATGAAACTATAACTCAAAAAATAATGATACGCAAAATTTTACCACTACTCCTTTTTACATTTCTTTTAATCTCTTGTTCTAATGATGATGATGTTAATACAGATACTATCGGACAAACTTTTGAAATAAGTAATGTAGACTTTGTAAGCTCGGATGGGTTTCAATCCTTCGTTAATGTCGTAGTACCAAATAACATTTCTGTTTTTGAATCTGATGTACCTTTAGTATACGTATTAGATCCAGCAGCTTCTGCAGCAAATGGAGCTGATGTATTTGAACCACTCCCAAGAAGTTTCTTTTTCAATAACGGTGGATTTGCACAATATAGATTCAACTTTATTTTTGATGATGCAACAGGAATCTTTGATTTAGATCTTATTTTAGAAAGCGATGACTTTGATGCTTTAGGTAATGACTTTACACAAAACCAAATCTTCAGAATCGTAATCGTACCTTCTGAATTTGCAGCAACACATGACACTGATAATTTAAATACAGTATTGTCTGACTTAAATTTAGATTAAGTATACCTCCCTATTTTTAAAAATACAAACCGCTTTGAAAATATTCAAAGCGGTTTTTTTATGCTTTCATGTCAATTTAATTATATGTGATATTCAATAATTAAATTGATATACCTCTCAAAAATCAAAATTTTCAGGAAAATAGCATCAAAAAAGAACCTTTTTAAGCCTTCATTTTTTACAATTTCTACAGGTAAAAAATAATTCAAAAAAGATGAAAACCCCATTTTTAGGGGTTTTAAAGACAAAAGTCCCCTAGAGATTTCAAAAAAGTCAAAAACACCCCCTACAATTACTTCACATTTAAACTAAATATACAAAATTCAATTACATACATTTACTTTATCGTAGACAAAATGTAAAATTCTAAAATCAATATGATTTTTTTACTTACAAATCAGTATCTAAATGCATTAATTCATTTAAAAATATTTTGCAAGCTCGAACAAACGCCACTTCTTTGCTATATCAATCACAAACAACTAGTATAAAACTTTAAAATTATCTATTATGAAAACGCAAGAAATGACAGCTACAAAACAAGCAAAAACAAACAAAGTATTAGGAATTTACACAGTACTTATGGTATCACTATCTGTAAGCTACACTATCACTACTTGGTTACAATATGTAGGGTAACCAAAAACAAACATCAAAAAATATTTATTAACCACTAAAACTCACACACTCATGGTACAAATTATAATTGCCGCTTTAGAAGTTATCTTCGGATAAAAACCTGACCAATTCCGTCTATGATTAATTCATATCTAAGACGTTTCTCCCTCAATGAATTCTATGGATTGCGCTTTCGCGAAAGCGTACCATTGTATACAACTTAGTACACTAAATTTTATTTTATATCAAAATAGCGACAAAGAACGCCTAATAAAGTACATCCTATTTTGAATATCTCATTGACTAGTATATTGCGTTTTCAATACTAGTCAATTACAAACCTCCTTGCTCTTGATCAGAAAACAGGAGGTTTTTCTATAAGAAGTAGTATTTTTGACACCTTGGCATCAAAATTGAAAACTTGATAAAAAAGTCAATCATTATGAAGTACTTATACGCAACATTATTTGTATTGCTATGCTTTAATAGCTGTTCATCTGTAAAGAAATCTTCCTCCTCTATTCTAAGTGGAAACTATGATGAAGCTATATATACCTCTGTGCAAAAACTACGTAAAAACCCTACAAAAAAAAATAGAGAGTCTCATACCCTCCTTCTAGAAGAAGCTTTTGCAAAAGCTGTACAAAGAGATACAGAACGTATTATCTACTTACAAAAAGAAGGAAACACAAATACAATAGAAGAGATTTATCAATTATACAAGTCATTACATAAAAGACAGGAAAGTATCAAACCTTTGTTACCTCTTAGATTGCAAGGACAAGCAAGAAATGCTGTTTTTGAAATTAAAAACTATGATAATGAACTTATCTCATCAAAAAGAAAACTCACAGATCAACTATATAGTCAAGCCGTTAAAAATCTTACTACGGCCAATTCAAAAGTAGATTATAGACGCGTATATAGCAATCTGGAATACTTAGATGATTTAACACCTAATCATAAAAATGTTTCTCAACTTCTAAATGAAGCACATATCAAAGGGACAGATTATATAGAAGTAGCCCTTTATAATGATTCTGATATTTTATTACCAAGACGCTTACAGGATGATCTTTTAGATTTTTCTACCTATGACCTAAATGACTTCTGGAAAGTATATCACAGTACACCACAACAAGGCATTACCTATGATTATGTGATGGATGTGTCTTTGCGACAAATCAATATCTCGCCAGAGCGATTTAGAGAAAAAGAAGTTCAGAAAGAAAAAAGTATCAAAGACGGAACAGAATTTCTACTAGACGATGACGGTAATTTTGTAAAAGATGAAGATGGAGAAAAAATTGAAGTAGATAAAATGATCACCGTGCGTTGTATGTATTATGAAGTATTACAAACCAAGGCTGTAAACATTATAGGTCAAGTACGCTACACTTCACAAAATACAGGGCAAGTCATTGAATCCTTTCCACTAGCAAGTGAATATATTTTTGAACACTACTTCGCCACTTTTGATGGAGATAAAAGAGCATTAGATAACGATTTATTAAGATATACGCGCAACAGAGAGGTGCGATTTCCTTCTAATGAGCAGATGGTATACGATGTAGGAGAAGATCTAAAACAACGCTTAAAGTCGATTATAGTAAAATCCAATTTATAAGAAATATATGATATTATAAAAATGAGGTTGAATTTACTAAGTAAATTCAACCTCATTAATTATCAACTATAATAAACTAAAAGATTTTATTTCTTTAAGATTATCTTTTCATGAATCACACTTCCATTAACTAACTCTATAGCAACATCGTAAACACCCGTTGCTTCTTTAGAAATATCTACTTGAATGTTATTTCCTTTAATGTCTAATTCTCCTACAGCCTTTCCTAGTGCTATATGGTAAACTTGAACACTAGCTATTTCTAAATTCTTATCTACTTCAATTGAAAATTTACCTGAAGTTGGATTAGGAAAAACACGAGTACTATTCTCTAATAACGAGCTTTCTATGTTCTTTTCCTTTAATTCATCTGGGAATTCAAATAGCTCATCTAGTTTTTTCTTTGTAGAAATAACTCCTGTTTTTACTTCATCAACATGACCATTACTCCTATTGTACCATTCGCCTATACAGAAATCAAAACATTTTTCACATCTAGTGCCATCTGGTAATCTTACCTTTAAACAAAAAGTATAATTCCCTGGCATTGCTAGATAGCTAATAAAAGGCCCGCTGTAAACATTTAACCCATTTTTTATAATAGTCATACCTGATGTTGAACCTGGTGGAATTCCTGTTGGTATTAAAGATACTCCTGTGGCGCCAGAATTCTGTTCACTTAATTGTAAATTGAAACTAATATCGTCACATGGATCAGGAATTTCGCAAATTCTTAAATTTCTCAATGTAAACTCTACTACAGGCATAGTAGCTGAAAAAGGGTGAATCCATAAATTATCAAAGTTATCTGAAGCTGTAAACGTGTACGTATAAACACTTGTACTTGGTGGAGTAGTTCCATTCCAGTTCTCATTAGCAATGACATCACTTGGAGTTGTTAAAGCAGGCAATGGCGCTCCTCCTCCTGGAGTATAAACCCCCATAACATTTCCTTGAGTTGCTGCTACTCTAAAATAAGCATTGGCATTTGCTGCCCCACCCCCTCTAACAACAGTAGTAGCTTCAAAAGAGATACAATACTCTTTCCCAGCTTCAAAGTTATAAGATTGGTAATTAATTCCTTCACCGACTCCGTTTGCAGACCACATCCAAATACTACCAGGGCTTACTGATGGTGAACCGTGTGAGGTTTGCCAATCTGGATGCGCATTGTTGTAATTTGATTCAGGAGTAAAATTCATGTCTGCTTCAACACAGTCTCCCTCGCATTGTGAATATCCAGACATGGATACTAAAAATGCAAATACTAAAAAAAGGATTGATTTTTTCATATTTATAAAATATTTAGTTAGAATCCCTACTCTCTTATTTATTGGCTTTTCGGGTTTCGCCTTATATTTATAAGGGTCATATTATAAGATTCATTACCCATTTTTTATAATAAAACATTTCACAAACACCAATAAGTCAATTAATTACGAAAAACACATAATCAAATTACGTGTTTACCCTTCGGTACAATTAATTCTTAGACGATTTGGCAATTTGTCAAACCAAAGCTGTAAATAGTATA
>CAKZKZ010000081.1 GCA_937124495.1 uncultured Dokdonia sp.
CTGAAAAACTATACAGAAAGTGAGCAGGTTTATCAAGAATTAAAAGATGAAAAATTAAGTAATTACGAACGCATTAAAGTGTTGGAAGGATTAGGCGATGTGTTTTTTGCAACAAAAAAGAACGATGCTTCGGTTAAGAACTATCAGAATGCCTTAGAGATTGCAAACAAAGGTTTGATAACATCTAAAATAACGGATTTAAATTCTAAGATTGCAAATGTTTTTGCCTCTAAAGGCGAAACGAATAAGGCAGAAACATTGTTTAAAAGTTCTTTAAACCTTGCGGAAAAAGAAAGCACAACTAGAGCTTTAGAAGAAGAAGAAAAAGTGGCAGATTTCTATAATTCAAATAAACGTTTTGATGATGAAATTCAGTTACGTAAAAAGAGTTTAATTAAAGCAAAAGAGAATCAATCAAATAAAAAAAAATCTAAAGAAAGAGATTCTATAACATCACAAAAAATAAATTATAAAATAGGGAATGCTTATATTTTAAAGGAAGATTATAAAGAAGCAATTCCGGTTTTACAAAAAAGTATTGAAGATGCTGCTTCTAATGAGGATATTGTTGTTAAAAAAGATGCCACACGTAAACTATCTGAAGTTTTTGCAACAGTAGGAGATTATGATAATGCCCTTAAAAGTTACCAAGAATATGTAAAGTTAGTAGATGAATTATATATTAAAAAGGAACAAGAAATACAACAAGTAAAACGTTTTTCAAAGAAGATTTCGGATAACCAGAACAGAATATCTAGTTTAGAAAAAGACAAAGAATTATCAGAAAGCAAAATTAGTTTAGCCTACGTAGATCAAAAATTATCAGAAGAAAGTAATCAAAGACAAAGATTAATTATATACTCTTTGTTTGGTGGTTTTTTATTGATGAGTTTATTGGTGTATTATATGTATAGGAATAGTAAACAACAAAAATTTGCTAATAATTTATTGGCATTAAAATCGATGCGTTCTCAGATGAATCCGCATTTTATTTTTAATGCTTTAAATTCTGTAAATAGTTTTATAGCCGTAAATGATGAGCGAAATGCAAATAGATATTTAAGCGAATTTTCTGTATTAATGCGCTCTGTTTTAGAAAATTCTGATGAAGATTTTATTCCTTTAACCAAAGAAATAGAGTTGTTGGAATTGTATGCAAAATTAGAACATAATCGTTTTAAAGAAAAGTTTGATTATGAAATTACAGTAGATAAAACTATAGATTTAGAGAAGTTTTCTATACCGCCAATGTTGTTGCAACCTTATATAGAAAATGCTATTTGGCATGGGTTAAGGTACCGAAAAGAGAAAGGTTTTTTGGACATTTCTATTAACAAAAAAAATAAAGAAACAATTGCAATTTTAATTATTGATGATGGAATTGGTAGAAAAAAATCTCAAGAGTTAAAAACTAAGAATCAATTGAAACAGAAGTCTAAAGGTATGAGCACTATTAAAAATAGAATTGCAATTTTAAATGAAATGTATAAGGATAAAGTTGCAGTTACTATTTCTAATGCATTAGAAAATGGAGAAGGTACAAAAGTTGAATTGTTATTGAAGAAAAACTAGCATGAAATTAAAAGCAATAATAGTAGAAGACGAGCAAATAAGCAGAGATATTCTTCGTAATTATATTGGTAAATATTGCCCTAATGTTCAGTTGTTGGGTGAAGCAAGTAATATTGATGAAGCGTATAATTTAATCCAAAAAAACGAATTAGATTTAGTGTTTCTAGATGTAGAAATGCCATTCGGAAACGCTTTTGATTTATTAGAAAAAGTAGAAAACAGAACTTTTGAAACCGTTTTTGTAACCGCTTATGATCAATATGCAATAGAAGCGTTAAATAACGATGCAAGTTATTATTTATTAAAACCAATTTCTATTGATGAGCTTATAAAAGCTGTAAACATTGTTACAGAAATTAAGGAGAAAGAAAATCATTTACAAAACGAAATTTTATCACCAAAAACAAATGCAATAACAGGTAAAATTACGATTCCACAGCAAGATGGTTTTGAAGTTTTAGATATTAATGATATTGTTTTTTGTAAAGCTGATGACAATTATACAGAAATTCATTTAGCAAATTCTAAAAAATTAGTAAGCAAAACTTTAAAGTATTTTGAAGAAGTTTTAAAGGAGTATACATTTGCAAGAATACATAAATCGTATCTGGTAAATGTAAATGCAATAATCAAGTATAAAAAAGGAAAAGGAGGAAGTGTTATCGTTTCTAACGGAAAAGAAATTTTAGTATCTGCCTCTCAAAAAAGTAATTTATTAACATATTTTAAATAGAAATTTATGCCAATTATTAAAACAGTAAACAATAAACATCCGCAAATACCCGAAGATTGTTTTGTAGCGGAAAATGCAACCATTCTTGGCGAAGTTTCATTAGGTAAAGAATGTTCAATTTGGTACAATGCAGTAATTAGAGGCGATGTGCATTATATAAAAATAGGAAATAAAGTAAATATACAAGATGGCGCTGTAATACATGCAACATATCAAAAATCGCCAACAACCATTGGTAATAATGTTTCTATTGGGCATAATGCAATTGTGCACGGTTGTACAATTCATGATAATGTTTTAGTAGGTATGGGAAGTATAGTTATGGATGATTGTATTGTAGAATCTAATTCGATAATTGCTGCAGGAGCAGTAGTTACTAAAAATACAGTTATAGAAAGCGGAAGTATTTATGCAGGTGTGCCAGCTAAAAAAGTAAAAGATATTTCTCAGGAATTAATTTCTGGAGAAATTGATAGAATAGCTAATAATTATGTAAAATATTCTAGTTGGTTTAAAGATTAAATTTTTAAATTAATATTGCTTAAAACTAAAAAACCCGATTTCTTAATTGAAATCGGGTTTTCGTACTTAACTAATCAACCAAACTAGTTTTGTAATCCTTTATTTACGTTTTTTGCGTTCTTCTCTTTCTTTTAATTTCTTTTTTTTCATCATCATTTTTTTGTTTTTTTTCATTTTTTCAAATTGCTCATACTGTTCTTTATTTAATATGTTTTTCATATTATTTTTTTACCATACGAGCAATACCAGCTCCTTCAATACCAAGATATATAAAACCGTCGGGTCCCATAACCACATTACGCATACGTCCAGCGTCGGTCAATAATTTTTCGCGACCTACCACAGTATTTCCTTTTAATATAAGACGTTCTATATATTTGAATTTAAGAGAACCTACCAATATGCTTCCATCAAGATCGCTGTATTTACTATTTGATACAAAATCCATTCCGCAAGGAGCAATAGAAGGAACCCAGTAGTAAATTGGTTGTTCCATACCATCTTTTTCTGTAATCTCAGTAAATGAAGAACCACTATAGTTAATCCCATACGAAATAACGGGCCAACCATAATTTTTTCCAGCTTCTGGAATATTTACTTCATCACCGCCACGAGGTCCATGTTCATGTGTCCAGACAGCACCTGTCTTTGGGTGTATTGCCATTCCTTGAGGATTACGATGTCCATAAGACCAAATGGCTTCTTTAGCACCTGCTTGTCCTACAAATGGATTGTCTTTAGGAATGCTTCCATCTGCATGAAGTCTATATACTTTACCGCCATCACGTGTAATATCTTGTGGATTTTCATCACGATTTCCGCGATCTCCTATAGTAAAAAATACGTGTCCTTTATCATCAAATACAATACGAGAGCCAAAATGATGACTCTTTCTAGTATTAGGACTTCCTTTATAAAGTACTTCTTGTTTTACGAGGGAAGTTCCTTGAAGTTGTGCACGCATTAAAGCCGTGTGTGCACCTTCTTCATCACCTTCTACAGAGGAGTAGGTCATATATATCCAACCATTCTTTTTATAATCAGGATGTAAACGAATATCTAATAATCCTCCTTGATTACGACTAGAAACTTCTGGAGTTCCAGTAATGGTTGTTTTTGCACCGTTTTTAAAATGGATAAGTTCGCCGCTTTTTTCTGTAATAAGCATGGCTCCATCTGGTAAAAAAGCAAGTCCCCAAGGGTTTGTAAGCTCGGGTACCACCATTTCTATCGTATAATTGTCATTCTGAATGAGCTCAAAATCATTCGTACGAGTTTCTTGAGCACAGCCTATACTAGAAATGACTACTGCTAAAATGAAAAGGATATTGTTTTTCATGATATATTTTTTTGAAAATTAATCATTATTATTCAAATGTACGGTATCCTTAACATTATCCTATGTTTTCTTACATCTTCATGATAGGGTTCTGTTATTAAGTCATCAGTTTTCTTAATAAAATTTTTGTAAGGATACCTCTTAAAAACCTACTTTTGTAGTCTTACTTTAGTATTTAATTTAATAAGTGATAAGTGTATTATACGCTTTCGCGAAAGCATAAAAAATATGGAAATCGAACACGTAAAATGCTTAATTATTGGATCTGGCCCTGCTGGATATACCGCAGCTATCTATGCAGCAAGAGCAAATATGGCACCTGTATTATATCAAGGGATGCAACCAGGAGGTCAGTTAACAACCACAAATGAAGTAGAAAATTTTCCAGGATATCCAGATGGAATCACAGGACCCGCTATGATGATTGAGTTAATGAATCAAGCAAAGCGATTTGATACTGATGTACGCGACGGATGGATCACTAAAGTTGATTTTTCTGGAGATGTGCATAAAGCATGGGTGAATGGAGAGACAGAAATTCACGCCGATACGATTATCATTTCTACAGGAGCTACCGCTAAGTATCTAGGATTAGAATCAGAACAAAAATACTTAAACCTAGGAGGTGGCGTATCTGCTTGTGCCGTTTGTGATGGGTTTTTCTATAAAAATCAAGAAGTTGTCATTGTAGGTGCAGGTGATTCTGCTGCAGAAGAAGCACATTACTTATCTAAACTTTGTTCAAAAGTAACGATGCTTGTACGTCGTGACGAATTTAGAGCATCTAAGATTATGGCTGCTCGTGTGAAGAATACACCAAATATTGAAATCCTTTTCAACACAGAGACCGATGAGGTTTTAGGAGATGGGCAAGTCGTTACAGGTGTGCGTGTTTTCAATAATAAAACAGAAGCAAAACATGATATTCCTGCAACAGGATTTTTTGTAGCGATTGGTCATAAACCTAACACAGATATTTTTAAAGATTATTTAGATTTAGATCCAACAGGATATATCATTAATGAAGCTGGAACTTCAAAAACAAATGTACCTGGTGTATTTGTATCTGGAGATGCTGCAGATCATGTGTATCGTCAGGCAATTACAGCAGCTGGTACAGGATGTATGGCAGCACTAGATGCTGAACGTTACCTTGCAGCAAAAGAAAGTGTCGTAGAAGCAGAGGCATAACATAGCTTCTCTCTTTAAAAAATAAAAATGCTCTTAGGTTCTAAGCTTAAGAGCATTTTTATTTTGAGTTCAAAAGAGTCTTTGTTATAAAGTGATATCCCACATAACAAAGACTAAGGACTATAAAAAGAACAGTGGTTATGATAGCAAACTCCATAAGTGAGGTACTTAATTTTGGATATGCAGGATCAGTATCTATAGCATATCCTATACCTGTTGATGCTATGGCAAGAAGTATAAATACCTCAATGTTTTTTTGATAATTATGTATCATACTAAAGAATATAAAATTTAAGGTACAAAAAAAAAGCCCACTGTGAAGTGGGCTTTCGTGTGAATCAAGAGCAGTGATTGCACACATTGATTGATTGGCTTGTATTATTACGTTTATTCTTTTGCAGATACACTCCCTCCTGAATAACTTTTCTTAGGCTTATCTACTTCTTTTGGATTTCCCCAATAATCGATGCCTCCGCCACTAGAGGCACGAGCATATAATCTATCGGTCACTCTAAGATCTATGTTTCCACCACTAGAAGCATTTGCTGTCGCATATTTTGCTCTAAGCTCTCTCGCATTTATAGTTCCTCCACTAGAAACATCTGCATCTAGTTTTTCAGAACTTCCAGTAAGACGAATAGAACCGCCACTACTCACATCTGTATTGATATTACGTACAATGGCTTCGGCTTTTATAGATCCTCCACTTGATACATTAAGGCTTAAATCTTCTCCTTTTAGTACTTCTTTAGTTACAATGTCTGCCCCGCTACTTGCCTTTATAGATTGTAGGTCTCCTACATAGGTAACAAATACTTTCTTAGAGGTAGCACTTCGTATATTGTGTTCAGAATAGATTTTTAGCGTACTTCCTTTTACATAGATATCTGCTATTTCAATAATATTTTCGTCTGCTTCTACGATGACAGATACTTCTGATCCTCGTTCTAAATATACATCCCAACCATTTCCAGCTGCTACGCCGTCAAAGTCTTGAGTGATATTAAAGTTTTCTGTTTGTACATTTCCATTTCCTCGTACTTGATTAAAATTGCCGTTAACGACACAAGATGTAACCAAGAGAGAAGTAAGTATCCCGATAATAAATTTAATGAGTGTTGTCATGAGTTAGATGTTTTAGTTTTAGTGATTGATGATTGATGATTGATGATTGATGAATGAATTCTTTTTAATTACACTGTAAAAATGCGTTGTTTTACGCTTTCGCGAAAGCATAACCTCCTGAACTGTTATTTTCTTAGGTTGAGTTGTTTTTCTTCTTTTTGAAATGCCCAATAATACTTCTGGGTAGCTTATATGCGATGATATAGAGTGTCCAAAAAATAATTCCAAAAATTAATGGAAGTATAGCTCCAAATGTATAAGTCATTCCTAATAGGTATCCTAATAAGCATTCAGGTTTGTATATGGGAACAAAAAAAGATAGTACGATAAGACCTAAAGCCATATACATAAGAATTGTTTCTGAGCCCGTAACTGCACTAAAGCAATAAGAAACTAAGACAGCATACAGGAAGAAACCTACAAAACCATAGATAGTAGATGAAGTCTCATTTTTTGAATCTTCTTTAAGTGTTCTAAGGTATACGAGATATAATAATCCCCAAGTAACCAATGGTATTGTGATAGCTCCCCACCAATTTGAAAATCCTGGATACGCATCATTATGTAACATATAATGAACAGGAACACCTCCATGAAAATGATCCCAAGCCAAAAAGGCCCACATCAAAATACTTACTACTAGAGTAAATAATAACCGGTTTTTAAAGGTGAGATTCATTTTCATGAGTTTTCCTAATTATATTATTTAACGTTCTATTCGCATGGCTTCCTCTACGGGAGTACCATTTTCTAATACTATAAACTTCTTGACGCTACCATCAGCGTTGGTAACAAACTTTAATACAATGGGTGCCTGAGGATGTGCAAAAAGGATATCTGATTTTGCTATCAAATCTGCTTGCATTTTTCCAGCATCAAGATGCATAATACCTTCTTTTATAGAGATGGTTATGTTACCTGTTTGCGGTGCTTTGTAATTGCCTGCATAACGAGCAAGTAATTTTGGAGACACCTTAATTTCTTCGATATTCATTTCTGGTGCTTTGTGATCATAACTCAAAACACGAGTTACTTTCCAACCAGATGCTTCTTTGATCCATACATGTGTAAACTGAGCAACTTCGGTTTTGTACAATTTTTTACCAGGCTCTTTGATAAAGAATTCATGTTCTCCTTTTTGAATAGCTCCATATAAAGTACCGTTTTTACGAAGGGGGAAAACAGTCATGCTACCTGGGACTAATTTGCGAATGGGTTTTTTATTCTCATCACACATATTGGTCATAAAAGAAGCTATAAATTCAGATTTACCTTTGCTAAGGCCTCCTTTGTCATGAAAAAACTCAAGGTCTTCAGCTACGGCTAATTCCATAGCCTCTTTACTACAGTTATTGAATCCTTCTTCAAAAAGAACCGCGTCCATCTTTTGTAATTCTAAAAATAACTCAGAATTCTGGTCTACTTGTGCTAGACTTAAAAATGGAATGAAAAGTGCAATACTAATTAATTTATAAACTGACATTGATTGATTGATTGATTGATTGATTGATTGATTTTGTTATTTAATGCAGACTGATGACTTCTGTTATTTCCCAGTGATTATTATTGTTTCTCCATATCATGATGAACTTACTTGGCTTAGCAATGGCGTTTGGCTCTTGATTATTATAAAAAGTATGTAATCCCATAGCGATAGCTCCAAAGTCTTTTATTTCATGTACCTCTAAACTTCCTTCGACAAGCTTTCTCGTTACTTTATTACAGATGTTTCTTTCTATACTGTTTATGATATCTTGTTTTACAGTACTTACTCCACCTTTGTCATGATAAAACTTAATATCCTCTGCATAGAGGTTTGCTTGCGTTTTAAGATCACATGTATTGTAGGCTTCAAAGTATTGCTGGTCAAGATCTGAGATGGTTTTAAACAACTCAGAGTCTTGAGCAACTTGTCCTATGCCTGTTATAGGGATGAAGGCAAAAAGTAGGATGATTTTTAAATAATTCACTGTTTGTTTTTTTGATTGATGAATGAACCCTAGTTTCTTAAATACTATCTTTTTTTATGATTGTTTCTACTTCTTCTATAGTTGTATCCTGTGTAGGCTCGTCTCTTTCCCACTCAGGAATATCTTCTCCGTCTATATAAGAACGTTGTTCCCACTCATCTTCTCGTTCTCTAGAACTAGAAGAGTTGTTTTGATTTCCAGAACAGTCATCACATACTAATTCTCCTCTTTTAAGAAGTAGGTATTTCCCTTCATTTCCATTGTCAAGTATATCTCTATAACGTCTGTCATTACGGTGATAACTATAGGTATTATCATCAGCATAGATGGTTGTACCTTCAGGATTGTATAATATCACCTGTACTTCTTGTCTTCTAAATCTGCTACTCCTTACTGTTTTGAAAAATCCATCTAG
>CAKZKZ010000082.1 GCA_937124495.1 uncultured Dokdonia sp.
ATAAGGAGAGGCTTATTTTGTACCTCATCAATTTCCTAAAACTTGATGTCTTCTTTGAGTAACTTTAACACCTCTGGCGCATCCTTAAACTGTTCTTCTAGATTAAAAACAACTTGCTTATATGGATTATATCCTAACTCAATTAATCGCTCGTTACGGTATTGTTCTACAAATCGATAGATCATGTGTGAGCGCGCTCCTTGTGTATCTTCCAGATATGCTTGTAATTTTTCTGCCAGTGGCTCCCGCCATTGTAAAGCTGTGAGCATATCTTCTGAAGTCACTTCATCTAAGCCTGGCATTGCATCTACTACCATTATCATTTCCTGACTATACCAGTATCGCTGTTTCAAATCTATCCAACTAGGAATTTCTTCGGTTTTAAATTTTCCTACTACTTCCCGAATACTCATTCCAGAAACAATAGGTGTCATGCCTATTTTTTCCCCACCCGCTGTTTTTTTAATTTTAAGAATAGCATAGGGTTCTTTTTTTCTTTTATTACGAACCACTATATGATAAGGAGGTAATTCCTTTTGTGTATAAACATCAACAGTATCAACTCCTTTAGGTCTTTCTGTATTCCATGGAGATTTAAAAATCATTTTATCGTTGTCTAGCATCCAACTATTTTTCTCTCCATAAGTCGTATACACAAACCACTCCCCTTCAATATCCTTTTGAAGACTATTTGATATATGCTGCGCTTTACAGGCCACACAAAGAATGGTTATACTTACCAATAGTACTAAATGTGTTTTTAGTTTCATATCTCTCTATTTTTTTCTTAATGTTTTGAATACAAAAAAGGTTAACAGAAATCCAAGAATTAATAGCATATTCTTTTGTTTACAGACAGTTATAAAGAGCATGTTTCATAGATCTATGGGTTGCTTTTTAGAGAATAAACACACTACTATAAAAAAAGTATCGTAAAAGTGTAAAATTCTTTTTGACAGGTAATAAAATTGTGTATATTTGCATCCGCTTACAAAAAGTAACACTCCTCCTTAGCTCAGTTGGTTAGAGCATCTGACTGTTAATCAGAGGGTCCTTGGTTCGAGTCCAAGAGGGGGAGCAAAAGCGCAAAAAGCCAGAACATTAGTTCTGGCTTTTTTGTTTTGAACAGCTCGAATCTCATGTGTTTACTAAGGATGAACGACACAATTTTATCTAAAAAAAGCTCTCTGATCATGAATCCAGAGAGCTATATCCTATAATTGAACAAACTATTATTTATTTACTCTTATAGATTTTCTATCGTTTGATAAGTTGTTTTCTCACACTTCCTAAAGGTCCTTGGATTTCTATAAAGTAAGCACCTTTAGCGAGCGCCGTGACATCAAAACTCATAGTTGCAAGGGTTGTAAGTAGATTATTTATCAATTTTTATTAACCCATTTTAAAGCAAAGTTATTGACTTCATTCAAATGATCAATCCATTCTTTTTTTCCTGATCCATTGGTTTTAGTTTCCAAAAAAAAGTGGTCATAGTTTGAAAATACTTTATAGGTTAAATTGTCTTTTCCTTTTCTTAAGAATTCAAGTTTTGCATAGTCCATGTTCATGATACTATGAAGATCATTTCCTCCAGCCACATAAAGAATTGGAAGTTCAAGTTTTAGCATATTTTCAATTGGAGAGTTTAATGTGAAACTACTCCATTTGAGATAAGATTCACCAAACCACTCTTTTGTTGTAGATTTTGGGTCTTTGTATATTTTTTCAAATTCGATATACAGAGAGTCAATATTTGACTGTGCTTCTTCATTTGATTTTTGTCCACTTAAAGCGGAGAATCTTTCCATTAATATAAAGTCATATAGATGATTAAGCGAATTATCTGCCATGGAAATCACATGGGTAACTTTTTTATTTTTCAATGCTACCGCAGGAGCCACTTGAGATCCTTCTGAGTGCCCCCAAATGATAACTTTCGAGGTATCGATATTTAGTTTATTTAATGCATCATTTATGACTTTATCTGCCGAATTTGCTCTCCAATGAAGACTATATTTTTCACTATACCCATCACGCCAAGGATATTGTATTCTTCCTGAAGGAGCTATTTCTAGACTATCAACTAATGGTGTATTGGGTTTGCTAATAAGAACAACATGATAGTCATTGCTCATCGAACTAACATTTAAAGTGATTCCACTAGAATATCTTCCATTTGGTTTTAAATAATACAAAGGGAAATTTGTAGATCCCTGAAGATAAACAATTAAAGGTTTTCTTTTGTTTATATTATTTTTATTAACATGGTAATCAATTTTACCCAAAACACTGTCATTTATACTTATAGTTTTCCAATTTTTAGTAATATTATCATGTTGTGCATAAGAGATGTTACATATAGTAAAAATGATGACGAAAAAGGAAATTACTCTTTTCATAAATGGATATTAATTTAGTTCAACAAAAAACTATTCATATTTATATTAGCAGTGGGTAGGCAGCGCTACCCTCAGCTTGTGTATGGATTAGATTTTCTTCCTGAGCACTGATTATAATTTGTATGAAATTTACAGAACTTAATGTCACACTTCATTGAAGAAGAATCTATTCATTAGATAGTGATATAATTCAAATCTATTTAATTATTTTTTTCACAATCCTTTCAGCATCTAAAAAGTCTACGTGTACTATATAAATCCCTCTCGACAAATGCGCTATTGATACTGTGTTTTCTCTTCCTTGAGCTACTTGAAAACCAAACATATTGTAGATAGTATAACCTTTGAAGCCTGCATTTCCAGTCTCTATATGTAGAATACCATCATTATTGATAAACAGAGATACATTGGCAGACGCAAGCGTATTGTCTATACCTAAGGCCATTGCTAGCGGTGCTTCAACATTAATAGTAGCTTCATTACTACGATTACCAGAATCTATCTCTGTTTCTGTAACTGTTTTAAAGCCGGTCCATTCTGCTTCTACATAGGCCTCAAAAGTATCCAGAGGAATGGTTAAATCAATTTGACTACGATCTCCAAAAGTGTCTTCAAATATAATAGCAGGATTGGTACCTTCTGAGGTAACTGTTGTTAATGAGTTATTATTAAAAGCTACATCTCCAATAAAAGTAACGCTCTCTGGAATAAAAATATTTGTAAGATTGTTCTTATCAAAGGCAGCCTTCTCTATGGTCACTATACCAGCTCCTAGCCGCAATCTTTCTATAATATTTCCAGCAAAAGCCTCTACTCCAATAAAGATCACACTATCTGGGATAAAAACTTGAACTATATCACGACTAACAAAAGCAGCTTCTCCTATAGCCGTTACTATAAATTCATTTGCATCACCATCCAAGGTACTACTCGGGATTTCTACACTAGAAATGTCATTTATTAAAGCTATAACAGCAACTTCATTAGGACCTAGACTCGTTACTTCAAATAGAAAATCTCCAGATTCAAACGTATCACCTAAATTAACCCCAGTTTGAATAACACTAGCAAATCCTATCCAATCTTCTGCGATATAGGATTCTAAAGTACCTTCTGGGATTGTTAAATTTATTAAACTACGATCTCCAAAAGTATCACCAAATATAGCAGCAGGCTCTATACCTAATGAATTCATCTCAGTTAATGGGTTTTTACCAAAGGCCTCGTTACCAATAGAAGTCATACTCGCTGGAATCGTAATACTTTCAAGAAAATTCTTAGCAAAAGAAGCAACACCAATAGAAGTCACACTATTTGGAATGGTAACACTACTAAGTGCATTATCTAAAAAAGCAGCATCTCCTATAGTCAGAATCGTATTAGGAATCACGACACTGGTAATGCCAGATTCTGAAAAAGCATTCTCGCCTATAGCCGTTACTATAAATTCATTCTTAGTATCTGAAACCCCACTCGGGATTTCTAAAATTGTTATAGGCGTCACTAATCCTATTACTCCAACTTCACTAGGGTTTAAATTGGTTATCTCATAAATAAAATCCCCTACTTCAAAGGTACCTCCTACCGCAACCCCACCATCATTAATACTCGCAAAACCTATCCAGTCTGTATCTAAATAGGCTACTATTGTACCTATAGGCACTGTTAATTCTATTACGCTACGATTACCAAAACTGTCCCCAGAACCAGTAACAACAGTCGCCGGTATGGTACCTTCTGCAATAACAGAAGTTAATGGATTATTATCAAAAGTCTGACTTCCAATACTTTCAACACTATTTGGTATGATAACAGTATCTAATTGATTATCCAAAAAAGCACCTGTCTCAATAGAAGTAATACCATTAGAAATCACAACATTGATCAATTCGTTGCTAGCAAAAGCAGCTATTCCAATATTTGTGACACTAGACGGAATAACAACACTTGTAAGGGCATTTTCTGCAAAAGCTGTTGTTCCAATTAAACGGACGCTATCTGGGATGCTTGCACTTATAAGTTGTTTTTGCCTAAAAGCCTCATCACCTACAGCAGTCACAAAAAATGAAACCACTCCACTAGGTTCAAAAACAGTATTAGGGATTTCTATATCTGTAATAGGACTCACTAAATCGATCACAGTAACTTCATTAGGACTCAAACTAATCACTTCAAATAGAAAATCTCCTGACTCAAAAACATCTCCGACAACAAGATCTCCATCTGAAACACTTGCAAAACCTACCCACTCTGCATTTAAATAGGCTTCTACTGTACCTGTAGGCACCGTTAAATCTATTTCACTACGATTATTACCAAAGCTGTCTCCAGAACCAGTAAAAATGGCTGCAGGGGTGGTACCTTCTGCAATAACAGAAGTTAATAGATTTTCGTCAAACGCACTTGATCCTATACTTGTAATACTGCTAGGTATCGTAACACTTGTTAATTGATTGTTTCTAAAAGCAGAAGCTTCAATACTCGTAACACTATTTGGAATCACAACACTGGTCAATTGATTCCCAATGAAGGCCTGATCTCCTATAGATATAACACCATTAGGAATAATAATACTGGTTAGTTCATTACCTGAAAAAGTTGAGTCTTCAATAGTAATGACGTTATTAGGAATTATTACATTAGTTAATTGATTCGAAAGGAAAGCTCCTGCTCCTATAGATGTAACACTATTAGGAATTATTACATTAGTTAATTGATTCCTAACGAAAGCTTGATCTCCTATAGATATAATACCATTAGGAATGGTAACAGTTTCTAAATTATTAAATGCAAAAGTACCAATTTCAATAGTTGTTATAGAGTTAGGTATCACAATACTAGTTAATTGATTCCTGGCAAAAGCTACTCGGCCTATTGATGTAACATTATTAGGGATCACAACCTCAGTTAAATCATTAGCTGAAAAAGCTTCATCGCCTATAGATATCACACTATTAGGTATTGTAAGAGTCTCTAAATTATTACCTCTAAATGCAGCGTTTTCTATAATCGCTACGCTATTAGGGATGATAACAACCTCTAGCTCATTAAATGCAAAAGCGCGCTCTCCTATAGATATAACACTATCAGGAATGATAACGTTTATCAATCGATTTGCAGAGAAAGCTCTATCACCTATAGATGTTACAGAAAAAGAATCAGTACCACTAGGTTCAAAAACAGTAGTGGGAATTACTATAGCAGTTGTAGTAGTTACTAAATCTATCACGACAACCTCATTAGGACTTATACTGGTCACTTCAAATAGAAAATCTCCTGACTCAAACGTATCTCCAATATCAATATTACTTTCATCTATACTTGCAAAGCCTGTCCAGTTTGCCTCTAGATAATCTTGCGTTACATTAAATGGAATCGTTAAAACAATACTACTACGATCTCCAAAACTGTTACCTTGTATGGTAGGTGGTGTAGTATTTAAAGAAATAACTGTCTCTAGTGACGTATTTGCAAAGGCGTTTCCTCCTATTGCTGTAAGAGTTGCTGGTAAACGTACACTTGTTAAATCGCTATTATTTGCAAAAGCTCTTACAGCAATTACTTCTAAGTTTTCTGATACATTAAGTGTTGTTACATTCTTGTTATTAAAAGCATCAGTATCAATACGAGTAGGTGTAAAAACAATGTCTCTCTCTGTAACAATAGCTGGTATGTTTATTGTCGAAAGATTATCAACACCAACTCCTAGCCCTTTTACTTCTAGAATATTAGGATTGCTCCCTGTCACATTATATTTGATACTATTTTGTTCAAAAGTATTGGGTATCGGACCTGTATATATCTCGTTTATATTAAAAAAATCATTCTCAGGATTATTTGCCCAACGAGCACTTGCTAAATAAGCTGCTAAACCAGCACTAGGTACAGTCACAGAAATAGCGTTACGATTTCCCCCAAAAGAACTGGTTTCAATACTAGATGGGATAGCACTTAACACCGTAAGGGCCTCTAAAGAAGTTCCTGTAAATATATCTGCCCCCATATTAGTAACACTTGAAGGAAGGGTTATACTGGTAAGACTGTTATTATTCCTAAATGCATTTCTTCTTATCACCGTTAAAGTCTCTGGTAAGCTAATGCTTGTTATCGCATTGTCCCTAAAAGCAGAAGCTTCAATACTTGTCACACCTTCCTCTATAAATACTGTTGTTAAATTATTGTTTCTAAAAGCGCCAGCACTAATACTTGCAACACTTGATGGGATCTGAATACTGGTGAGGCTATTATTTCTAAATGCAGAGTTTTCTATAGTAGTTATACTATCGGGTATCTCTATGCTCGTAAGGCTATTATCTCTAAATGCATTTGCACCTATGGCAACTATACTATCTGGTATTTCTATACTCGTGAGATTATTATTTTTAAAAGCATTAGCTCCAATAATCGTTACACTAAGCCCCAATGAAGACGATGGTATTACAACAGTTCCGTTATTTGTATTATCAATTATTTCTAACGTACTAGGATCGCTTAAATTTACCTTAAAGGTAATACCAGCTTCTGTAAATGTAGCACCAGCTTCTGCCAAACCATTTATGATAAAAAAATCTGAACGCCAATCTGCTTGTGTGTAGGCTTCTTCTCTCCCTTCTGGAACAGTAAGTGCTTTTCTTATACCCGTATTATTAAAAGCAGTAGTCGCATACACTGGTGGTATAGGGTTATTAGAGGTTGCTACTGCTAAATTTTGATTATCTGCAAAAGCAAAACTCCCAATACTCGTAACACTATCACCTAAAACAACACTAGTTAATTGATTGCTTCTAAATGCATTAGCGCCAATACTTGTAACACTATCGGGTATTACAATACTGGTTAAATTATTAGAGCGAAAAGCACTTCCTCCTATACTCGTAACACTATTAGGTATTACAATACTGGTTAAATTACCAAGACTAAAAGCAAGACTCCCAATACTCGTAACACTATTTGGAATCAAAACACTAGTTAAAGAATTTTGAAAAAATGCTAAATTACCTATTAATGTCACATTAAAACTAACACCATCGTTTATTACTACTTCTGGAATTACCAAATCGGCCGGTATATTAGTTCCTCCCGTAACTTTAACTTCGTTAGGATTTGTAGAAATAACTGTATAATCAATATTGTCTACAGTAAAGGTTTGTCCAAATACACTTAAAGACGTTATTACCCATAAGAGTGTAATTAAATATTTTCTCATAATTCATTTATTTTTAAGGCTTAACGCTTTATCTAGTGATTATGAATCTCACGTGTTTGATTTCGCTAAAGCAGTTTTAGAAATTAGTAATGGTTGTATTTTATCGGTTGAAGCGTGCTTATATAAGAGATTATCTGACAAACTTTTCAACAACCTTTTTAGCGTCAAAAAAACGTATATGTATAATATGTATGCCTTCTGATAAGTGTGTGAGAGAAACCATTTTTTCTGCCCCATAAGCTACTTGAACTCCATAAGTATTATAAATCACGTAATCTTTTATTCTAGCTTCAGGCGTCTTTCTGTTGCGCATCCCACGATCTGAAATAAACAATGACACATCATTTATACGATTAACTTCTTGTATATTCTCACTGTTGCGATTTTCTATGTCTGTATCTACAATTGATCCAAAACCCCTCCATCCTGCATCTAGATAGTTTTGAATTAAACCTGTAGGTACCGTTAAATCTATCTCACTACGATCTCCAAAACTACTGCCTCGTATGGCAGGAGGTATCGTCCCTTCTGCAATCACTGCTGTTAATGGATTATCTGAAAAAGCTCCAGAACTAATACCCGTAACACTATTGCCTATAATAACACTTGTTAACTCATTACCTCTAAATGCAAAATCCCCTATACTCATAACATTATCTGGAATGACAATACTTGTTAATTGATTACCATCAAATGAGAGAGCCCCAATATTTGTAATATTATTAGGTATTATAATACTTGTTAATTCATTAGAAGAAAAAGTTTCTCTCTTAATATTTCTAACACTACTACCAATAACTAAGTTGGTAATATTATTAACACTAAACGCACCAACATCAAGCTTTGTAACACTATCAGGAATGACAACATTTGTTAATTCATTTGAGTGAAAAGCAAGAAAACCTATACTTGTAACACTATCAGGAATAATGATACTACTAAGATCACTGTTTGTGAAAGCTAGAGCCTCAATTTTTATAATACTATCAGGAATAATCGCATTCGTTAATTGCTTATCTTGAAAAGCACCTTCACCTATTGACGTTACGGTAAATAATATCGCGCCATTAGACTTAACAACAGTAGCAGGTATCTCTATACTAGTTATAGTACTTATTAAATCTATCACAGCAACTTCATTAGGACTTACACTGGTCACTTCAAATAGAAAATCTCCTGACTCAAACGTATCTCCAACATCAACATCACCGTCATCGATACTCGCAAAGCCCGTCCAATTTGCATCTAGATAATCTTGTGCTAAACCTGTAGGCACGGTTAAAGCAATACCTCTACGATCCCCAAAACTGTTACTCTGTAGGATAGGAGGTGTTGTGTTTAATGAAGTCACTGTTGCTAGTGACGTATTCTTAAATGCATTGGCACCTATGGCTGTAAGAGTTGCTGGTAAGCTCACACTTGTTAAATCGCTATTATTTGCAAAAGCTCTTACAGCAATTACTTCTAAGTTTTCTGATACATTAAGTGTTGTTACATTCTTGTTATTAAAAGCATCAGTATCAATACGAGTAGGTGTAAAAACAATGTCTCTCTCTGTAACAATAGCTGGTATGTTTATTGTCGAAAGATTATCAACACCAACTCCTAGCCCTTTTACTTCTAGAATATTAGGATTGCTCCCTGTCACATTATATTTGATACTATTTTGTTCAAAAGTATTGGGTATCGGACCTGTATATATCTCGTTTATATTAAAAAAATCATTCTCAGGATTATTTGCCCAACGAGCACTTGCTAAATAAGCTGCTAAACCAGCACTAGGTACAGTCACAGAAATAGCGTTACGATTTCCCCCAAAAGAACTGGTTTCAATACTAGATGGGATAGCACTTAACACCGTAAGGGCCTCTAAAGAAGTTCCTGTAAATATATCTGCCCCCATATTAGTAACACTTGAAGGAAGGGTTATACTGGTAAGACTGTTATTATTCCTAAATGCATTTCTTCTTATCACCGTTAAAGTCTCTGGTAAGCTAATGCTTGTTATCGCATTGTCCCTAAAAGCAGAAGCTTCAATACTTGTCACACCTTCCTCTATAAATACTGTTGTTAAATTATTGTTTCTAAAAGCGCCAGCACTAATACTTGCAACACTTGATGGGATCTGAATACTGGTGAGGCTATTATTTCTAAATGCAGAGTTTTCTATAGTAGTTATACTATCGGGTATCTCTACACTCGTAAGGCTATTATCCCTAAATGCATTTACACCTATAGTGGTTACACTAATCCCAAATATGAATGAGGGTATAATAATAGCTCCAGTATTTGTGTTATCTATAATTTCTAATGTACTAGGGTTACTAGTACTCACTTGGAAGGTAATACCATCTACTATAAATGTAGTACCAGCTTCTGCCAAACCATTTATAGTAAAAAAATCCGAACGCCAACCCGCTTGTGTGTAGGCTTCTTCTCGCCCTTCTGGAACAGTAAGCTCCTTTCTTATACCCGTATTATTAAAAGCAGTAGTCGCATACACTGGTGGTATAGGGTTATTAGAGGTTACTACTACTAGGCTTGGATTATCTGCAAAAGTAAAACCCCCAATACTTGTAACACTATTGCCTAGAGTAACACTAGCTAATTGGTTGCTTTTAAATGCGAAAAGATCAATATTCACAACACTATTTGGTATTACAACACTAATTAATTGGTTGTTTCCAAAAGCATCAGGACCAATACTCGTAACACTATTTGGTATTATAATACTAGTTAATTGGTTAAATCTAAATGCGCTATTAGCAATGTTTGTAACACTATTTGGTATTAAAACACTGGTCAATTGGTTATTTCCTAAACCCCTAACACTCGTAACACTAAAACTAATTCCATCATTAGATACTGTACCAGGAATAATCAAATCAGGAGGTATGTTTGTTCCTCCTGTAATTTCAACTTCATTAGGGCTTGTAGAGATGACTTCGTAGTTAAACCCGTCTACGGTAAAGGTTTGCCCAAATACACTTAAAGACGTTAATACGATTACGAGTACAATTAAATGTTTTTTCATAATTCATTGGTTTTTATGCTTTCGCGAAAGCGGTTTTAGAAATTAATAAGGGTAGTATTTTAGATACCATGGAATGTTCAATCAAACTGCTGTACCGTCCCGGAATTAGCGAGTACCAGCAACTGTATATCTGAGTTGAGTACAAACCCGTTCATATCTGCATCTGCAGTGGAGTAGGCTTCGCCACCTCCAGCTAGCGTTAAGGCTTCTGTGATATCTGTATTAAGAATCTGAGAACTCCCATCGGCATCACCAGCAATCATAGCGAAGGTTCCATTTACGAGGGTAGTCAATGCTAAGTTTTCACCTTTTACTATCGTAGCATCTTGGGTGAAATCTAAGGCAGTTGCCGCACTGCTTAATGGCGCAGGAACGACTGTTAATATCCCAATATGATTGCGGTGTTTAATAGCAATAAAATAATCGCCCTCATCTACTGTAAGCGTAATGTTTGAAGTACCATCCAACCCTACGATATCACCATCGCGTTGTAGTAAGGCCACTTTGCTCGTAACTACCGTCGTGTTCTCATTATCTGGACCTTCTCGTAGTTCTACCAGTACCCAATCTACAATGGCATTGGCGCCCGTAGTATTAAAAACAATAGGGGCTACGAAAGCGCCATCGCCATAAGGGGAAATTGTAGGAAGTAATCCGTTTTCGCGTAAGCTATCTCGCATCAAATCTTCTTCGCCTGTAATAGGGTTTAATGCTGCGCCTTGTAAGAATACTTTAGGAGCGACCACAATATCAAAAGTTATTTCTTCTATGGTCGTAAAGCCTGTCCAATTCTTGTCACTATAACTCTGGGTGCTACCTACAGGGATAAAGAGTGTTTTTTCACTCGCAGTGTTGGCAAAGAAATTATTACCGCGCGTAGGCGCTACTAGGTTTTTTGAAGTGACTGATGTTAGCTCTATATTATCACTAAAGGCAGCTGCCCCAACATTAGTGACATTTTCAGGGATCACAATGCTGGTTAGTTCATTATTTCTAAACGCACCCGCGTCTATATTGAGGAGACTGGAGGGTAGTGTAACACTAGTGAGATTGTTATCTCTAAATGCTGATAGCCCTATATCGATAACCCCTTCAGGAATTACAACACTAGTCAGCCCAGTGTTTCTAAAGGCTTCTTCTCTAATAGCATTCATACTAAAATCTAGATTTGTGACTGTTGGAGGAATCTGTACAGCACCTGTATTGGCATTAGCAATTACGTCGACTTTATTAGGACTACTGGATATAATGATATAGGTAATACCTTCTATTGCAAATGTTTCATTAATGACTGCTTCCCCATTTACCGTTAAAAACCCAGTCCAACCTGCATTAGCGTATGCTGTTTCTGTTCCTACTGGGACAGCAAGTATTCTATTCACAGAAGTATTTGAAAATACATTAACCCCTTCTAGTGTAGGCGGTGTGGTATTATTTGAAGTGACTGACACTAAATCTGGATTATTACTAAAAGTGTTATCTCCTATAGAAATTACAGTATTTGGTATCGCAATAGTGGTCAAGTTGTTATTGAAAAAAGCCCTACCATCAAGTGTCTGTAGACCTTCACCTAAATCAATAGTTTCAAGTTGATTGTCTTGAAAAGCCCTAGTACCTATAGAAGTTACGCTGTTAGGTATAGTAACATCAGTTAATTGATTACTACGGAAAGCGTCTACACCAAGAGAAGTTACACTATTACCTATCTCAACCGAGGTAAGTTGGTTATCTCGAAAAGCCCCCTGAGGTATGGAAACTAGACCTTCTGGTAAGGTAATACTGCTGAGTTGATTGTCATCAAATGATTGATTTCCAATTGAAATGACACTATTAGGAATGGCAACACTTGTTAATTGATTAGACTCAAAAGCATTAGAACCTATAGAAATGACACCACTAGGAATGATAACACTCGTTAATTGATTAGCCTCAAAAGCAGCATTACCGATAGAAATTACACTGTTTGGAATGGTAACACTCGTTAATTGATTTTCTGCAAAAGCTCCCACTCCAATAGAAGATACACTAAAATCAAAGCTATTTGCAGTGACTAGTGCTGGTATGGTAACACTACCGGTATTGGTATTATTTATAGCTTCTACCGTATTAGGTGTATTAGACGTCACCTCATACGTAATTCCATCTACTATAAACGTATTACCAAGAACTACTTCTTGATTTACATTGAAAAAATCGATCCAACCTGCGGCGATATAATCGGCCTCTGTTCCATCCGGTACGGTAAGTGTTTTTATAGCCGCAGTGTTCGCAAAAGAAACTCCAGAAATACTTGGTGGCATACTATTGTTAGAGATAACTAATGCCAAATTTGGATTTTCAGCAAAAGCGAAATCTTCTAAAGCCATAATACTCTCAGGTAGTATAATACTGGTCAATTGATTCGATAAAAAAGCACCTTCATTAATCCGTAGTACCCCATTACCAATATTCACATCAGTGAGAAGATTATCTTGAAAGGCACTAGACTTTATAGTCTCTATACTATTAGGTATAATAACACTAGTCAATTGATTGTTAGCAAAGGCTTCATTACCAATTGAGGTAACGTTAAATTCAGTATTATTTTCAGAAACTGTTGTCGGGATCGTAAGAGTACCCATATTTGTATTATCAATGATTTCTACCTTATCTGGTGCAACAGAAGTGACTTCATATGCAATTCCATCTTGGGTGAACGTACTTCCTACAACCAGCTCATCTGTAATCGTAAAACCTGTCCATCCCGCAACTAAATAAGCTGCTTCTGTGCTTGGAGGTACCACAAGTGTTTTTTCACTTGCTGTACTGGCAAAAACAGTAGTGTTAATTTGTGGTGCTTGCGTATTGTTAGAAGTAACTAGTGCCAGATTTGGATTATCTCTAAACGCAGCATCACCAATATCATTAACACTTTCTGGAAGGATAACTGATGTTAGTAGATTGTTTCTAAACGCTGCAGAACCAATACTGGTAACACCAACCGGAATCGTAACATCGGTTACACTATTCCCCCTAAAAGCATCGGTTCCTATAGCAACAACATCAAAACTAATATCATTTTTGGTGGTTATGGCTGGAATAGCAATAGCTCCTGTATTCGTGTTTTGTATAGCCGTTACAGCATTAGGACTATTAGCGGTAATGTTATACGTAACCCCGTCTAAAATAAAATCCTCGTCGATAACACCTTCACCGTTTACGGCGATAAAGCCCGTCCAGTTTTTAGCCTCATACGATGCCTCTGCTCCTAGCGGGATAATGAGTTTTTTTCCATCAGCGGTATCGGCAAAATAATTTTCTCCTCGTGTAGGTGCCTCTGGGTTTTCTGAGATGACTGTAGCCAGGGCTATATTTTCTCTAAAAGCAGAGGCCCCCACAGTGTTCACATTTTCAGGGATTATAATGCTAGTTAAGTTATTGTTTCTAAAAGCACCACCTCCGATACCCGTTACACTACTAGGGATAGTCACACTTGTTAAACTATTATCTCTAAAAGCAGAGTTTCTTATGGATATTATACTGTTAGGCAGGTCGATACTAGTGAGTCCATCACCTCTAAACGCATCAGTGTCAATTGAAACCACACTGTAATCAAAAGCGTTTATACTTACGGTTGCTTGAATTTGAAGCGCTCCATTATTGGTATTATCTATAATTTTTACTTCGTTTGGGAAATTGGAAGTCACTTCATAGGTGATTTCATTAACGATAAACGTATTGCCTGTAAGAAACAACCCATTTATAGATGTAAAATCGGTCCATCCTGCTGCTATATATGCTGCTTCTGCTCCTTCTGGCACAGTGAGTGTTTTGTCAATAGATGTATTGAAAAATACATTTTCTTCTAGTGTTGGTGGTGTAATAGTATTAGAAGTCACCGACATTAAATTCGGGTTGTTTTGGAAAGCCTCAGGCGCAATGTTTATTATATTATTCCCTAGTGTTATGTTTGTTAACGTATTAGAATCAAATGCTCTAAGACTAATATCTGTAACACTATTTGGAAGCTCCAAATTCGTTAAATTATTATTTGAGAAAGCCTCAAGTCCTATACTAGTAACAGTATTTGGAATGACTACACTGATTAAATCTTCACCCGCTAGAGCAAAATTATTGATAGCTGTTACAGTATAGGTGATTCCATCATTAGATACGGTACTAGGTATTACTAATTCTACAGGTGGATTATTACTTTGGATAACCTCTACTTCATTATTTGGAATGGATGTTACCCTATAATTTACGTTATCTACTGTAAATGTTTGTTGTGCAAGCAACGGAATAATAGATGAGAATAATAAGGCAATGGCAAGTAATCTTTTCATTGTTTCTATTTTTAAGAATGTTTTTTTAGTATGTGCTTTACCGCTTCGCTCTCCCGATGGTCGTGAATCTCGCAAGCTCGATTTCGCGAAAGCATACTTATAGATCTTGTATTTTTTAATCAAACTGCTGTACCGTTCCAGAATTAGAAAGTACCAGTAGCTGTATGTCTGAGTTGAGTACAAAGCCATTCATATCTGCATCTGCCGTGGAATACCCTTGACCACCTCCAGCGAGAATAAGCGCTTCGATAATATCAGTATTAAGAATCTGAGAACTCCCATCTACATCTCCAGCTATCATTGCGAAGGTTCCATTTACAAGAGTGGTCAATGCTAGGTTTTCACCTTTGGCTGTGGTGATATCTTGAGTAAAATCTAAGAGCGTTTCCGTACTACTTATGGACGAAGGTACTGCTGCCAAAATCCCAATATGATTGCGGTGTCTAATGGCTATAAAATAATCATCAGCGTCTTCCTGAAAAGTAACAGTTGTGATGCCGTTTAATGCTACGATATCACCGTCGCGTTGTAAGAAGGCAGGTGTACTTTCAACGACTGTCGTATTTTCATTATCTATACCTTGCCGTAGCTCTACGACTACCCAATCTACAATAGCATCGGCGCCTGTCGTGTTAAACACTGTTGGGTCTACAGTAGCACCATCGTTGTATGGCGAAATTGTAGGTAATAAATCATTTGCTCGCAAATCGTCTCGCATCAAATCTTCTTCTCCTGTGTTGGGGTTTAAACTAGCACCTTGCAAAAATATTTTGGGTACAATAACAATGCTTGGTGATCCTTCAGTTATAGCATTAAAACCTGTCCAACCTCCTTCTAAATAGGCTTGTGCAGTAGTAATAGGTACAAATAAATCGATATTGGCTCTACCGTCAAAAGAATCACTACTCCCCGTTGTAAGATTTGATGGCGTATCCCCAAGTGCAATTACTTTTGTTAGTGGGGTATCTCTAAAGACACGCTGTCCCATGGTGGTAAGACTTGCTGGTAAGGTTATTGTAGTGAATTGATTATTTCTAAACGTATCATTACCTATAGATAGTAGCCCTTCTGGCAGTGTTACTGACGTTAATTGATTATTTCTAAAGGTATTATTGCCTATCGATATTACATTAGGCGGAATGACAAGTGTACTAATATCATTAACTTCAAAAGCTCTATTGCCTATGGTGGTTACACTATTGGGTAAATCAATGGCAGTTAATTGATTCAGTCTAAATGCATCTTGTTTAAAATTTCGTATCGTATTAGGAAATTGTACACTTGTAATCCCCATATTTTCAAAAGCATTTATACCAACACTTGTAATCACAAAGTCTGTATCTTGTGCTGTAACATTCTCTGGAATAAGTAGGTTTTGAGAGACTGTTGTGCCTCCTGCAATTTCAAGCTCATTAGGAGTTAATGATGTTACTGTATACGAAAAATCACCTTCGGTAAAGGTGACCCCTACATTTAAAATAACCATCCCATTCACAGACCCAAACCCTGTCCAACCCGCCGTTTCATACGCTGCCTCTATCCCTTCAGGAACGGTTAAATCGATGCTTCCTGGGTTTCCAAAAATGTTAGATGGAATAGGTGGAGTACCAATAAGTGGTGGTGTCGTCGCAAGAACTTCCACTGCTGTTACTGGATTATTTCTAAATGCAAAAACTTGAATACTCGTGACACTAGAAGGAATGGTAATACTTGTTAAGTCATTAAACTGAAAAGCAAAAGGACCAATTGTTGTGATGCCTTCTGCTAAACTTATACTAGATAATTGATTATCCTGAAAAACACTATTCTCTAAAACCGTTAAAGAACCTGGAATATCTACACTCGTTATTTGATTGTTTTGAAAAGCATGCTCCCCAAGCGTTGTTAGTGCATTGGGTACTACTAAATCAGTAAGTTGATTGTCTCTAAATGCGTCTTCACCAATCGACGTTATGGTATTTGGTAGTGCTACACTTGTTAATTGACCATTTCTAAATGCATCATCTACTATTGCTGTTACTGTATACACCGTGGCATCAAAGATGACTGTTTCTGGTATATGTAAACTTCCTGTTAGGGTAGTACTAATAACATCTACGGTATTTTCAGAGAACGAATTAACACTATACCTAATCGCATCTACCTCAAATGTAGCAGAAGAATTTCCGTTAATCGAAGCAAAACCTGTCCAACCATTGTTTACATAGGCTTCTTCAGTGCCCGAAGGAACCGTTAAATCTATCGTGCTTCTATCTCCAAAAGAATCTGCTTCTACAAATGGTGGTGTATTAGTTAATACAATCACTTCGGTGAGTGCTGTAGTAAAAAAAGCTTTAGATCTAATCTCTCGTATACTTTCTGGAAACGTCACACTAGTAAAACTAAGATCATTTTCAAAGGAACGAACTCCTATTCGAAACACTCTATATGTAACCCCTTGATCGGTGACGTCTCTTGGTATGATAAATGGATTGGAACTAGCCCCTCCTTGTAAAGACACTTCGTTAGGGTTAAAGGATACAATCTCATAATTAAGTCCGTCTACAGTAATTATATCTCCTCCTATTGAAGCTGATAATAGAATACATAACAAGGTGATCGTTGCTTTCATAATTTACTATTTATAATTCGTATTTAAGCATATGTATATATACGCTTTCGCGAAATTTTTATCGTCCAGATAACTATCAAGGTATTTCATACTTCGACTACGCACTTCGACAAGCTCAGTGTGACAACTAACATAAACTTCTGCGTCACTATGTTTCGCGAAAGCGTACTAAGCATTACTTACTTACTTATTCTACTAGCATTTATACATCAGATTGTTGTGCTATTTCAAAATTTACTCGATAATCGAGATATAAATGCTCCGAGTCTTGCCTCGAAATCAAATGGCTTGTTCCTTAAAATGCCTCGCGGGCTTGTCCCGAGGTCGTTTACTAAGATTAATTATTTTTAATCAATTGCTTACTGATACTTCCAAAGGCGCCTTCAATTCTGACAAAATAAGTACCATTAGAAATCCTTGAAATGTCAATTGACATTTCATTTAGAACGTTATTTTGTTTGTTGGTGACTACACGTCTGCCTCTTACATCATAAATGGCAATCATATCTATGGTCAACCCATTAGGATTAGAAATAAAGACTTGATCTCGTGCTGGGTTCGGGTACATACTAAGACTACTCCCTACCGTGTCTTCTACACTAAGGTCATCATCTACCGTAAGTTGGAATTCACAACAGTTTTCATTACCAAATTCGTCTGTGGCGCAAAGCGTTACTGTATAGACTCCTACAGCTAACAATTCTCCTGGAAGCGGGTCTTGTGAGAATTGAACAATAGGGTTTGTACAGTTATCTACTGCAGATGCATCACCCGCAGCAAAATAATCAGGCACTTCAAAGGTTGTATTACCTTCTTCTAATACAATGGTTTGATTTCCTAGGCAACTCACTGTCGGGGCAATTGTATCTTCTACCGTTACTATTGCGGTACACGAATCACTATTAGCATCAACACTCGTTACAGTAAGTGTCACCGTGTTCTCTCCAATGTTGGAACAATCAAAAATGGTCATATCTATTGCAAAAGCGTCAACACCTGTAGAGCCTCCGTCTACATCTGTAGCAGTAATGGCAGCCATACCATTTTCATCCAATTGTACCGTAATATTTTGACATACAGCTTCTGGGAAAACTTGATCTACGACCGTTACAGTAGCATCACACGTTGCCGTATTCCCACTATCATCTGTAACTGTTAGGATTACTGTATTATCTCCAATATTTGCTGTGGTAAAGCTATTTTGAGAGATACTTAAAGAAGCAATTCCACAATTATCCGTGCTACCACCATCTATTTCTGATGCAGTAATAGATGCATTCCCATCGGTATCTAATTGTATCGTGATATTTTGACATACCGCTTCAGGAGCAAGCGTATCTTCTACTGTTACTATTGCGGTACACGAATCACTATGATCATCAACACTTGTTACGCTAAGTGTGACCGTATTTTCTCCAATAGTAGAACAATCAAAACTAGTCATATCAATTACAGAGGTATCAACACCAGTAGAGCCTCCGTCTATATCTGTAGCAGTAATGGTAGCCATACCATTTTCATCTAGTTGTATCGTAATGTTTTGACATACGGCATCTGGAAAAACTTGATCTATGACCGTCACGGTAGCATCGCAACTTGCCGTATTGCCACTATCATCCGTAACCGTTAGAGTTACCGTATTATCTCCAATATTTGCTGTAGTAAAGGTGTCTTGAGAGATACTTAAAGAAGCTATCCCACAATTATCGGCACTTCCACCATCTATTTCTGATACAGTAATGGATGTATTCCCGTCGGTATCTAACTGTATTGTGATATTTTGACATACCACTTCTGGAGCAAGTGTATCTTCTACGATTACAGTAGCTTCACAGCTAGCGCTACTACCATCTGTACTTGTCACCGTAAGAGTGACGGTGTTTTCTCCTATGTTAGAACAATCGAAACTGTCTATATCTATTACAAGCATATCAATAGTAGGATCGGTAGCATCACCATTAAAAACAGCATCTGGAGTAATCGTTACGCTTCCGTTTTCGTCCAGTTGTACTGTAACGTCTTGACATGCAATTTCAAGAGGAGTAGGTAAACTACAATCTGGGGTATAATCTAAGATCTGATTTCCTGGTTCATCAAAACAATCTGCGGCTTCAAAATCAAACCCTACTAGAGGATTAAATGGGCCACAGGCTGTAAAAAATTGATCATCAAAAGGATTGGTCGCGTCAAAACAAAGCGAAGGGTCTTCTGCTGTAGCTCCAGATAGGAAACGTATTTTTACATGTACCAATACCACAGGCGTCCCAACTGGGATATTATCGCCATACATACCTCCACTCGCATTTTGTTGCCATATAAAAGATACTTTAGATTCTGTTGGCATCTGCGACTCTGCCATCTTTGATGGGCACATTAAAGTCAGTCCTCATGACAACTCTGGACTGAGGAGTTAAGTGTTTGGCTAATAAATTGAGAGTAGCTTTCTGCATACAAGTTAAGATATTTTTATAAAAAGATATTACTCTACCTCTAAATTATCATATCAACTTTGACGAACTAAACTCTAAATAAATCACTTTA
>CAKZKZ010000083.1 GCA_937124495.1 uncultured Dokdonia sp.
CAACCTGTAAGTAATGAAAACCTAACACGTATGGCTTCTGGTTTTGGATATCGTACAGATCCTTTTACAAAAGCTCGTAAAAAACACTGGGGAATGGATTTTACCGCACCAAGGGGAACTCCCGTATATGCAACTGGTGATGGCAAAGTGTCACGAGCAGATGCTACTGCTTCTGGATATGGAAAACATATTAGAATTACGCATGGATATGGATATGAGAGTTTATATGCACATTTAAATGCATATAATGTGCGCAAAGGACAAAAAGTAAAACGTGGTGATCTTATAGGTTATGTAGGAAGTACTGGACGTTCTGAAGCACCTCATTTACATTATGAAATCTTTAAAGATAAAGAACGCATCAACCCTATTCATTTTTATTATGGTAAACTTTCTCCTGCGGAGTTTGAAGAATTATTAAAACAATCACTACAAGAAAATCAATCTTTAGATTAACTCCTATGCACGTAGATCTTCCAGAAAAATTATACTACAGTATTGGAGAAGTCTCTAAGGCTTTTGGCGTAAATGCATCTTTGATTCGATTTTGGGAGAAAGAGTTTGATGTGTTACAACCTAAAAAAAATGCAAAAGGCAATCGTAAATTCACGCCTCAAGATATCAAAAATCTTGAACTCATTTACCATCTCGTTAAAGAACGTGGCTTCACATTAGAAGGTGCTAAGACGCATCTTAAAGAAGACAAAAAGGAAACACTTAGTAACTTTGACGTTATTAGAAAACTAGAATACGTAAAAGCACAATTACTAGAACTTAAGAAAAATCTTTAGTTTTTTCAACGCTTACTTTACACTCAGCATGTAGAGGAGCTACTTTATACCTTCCTAAATACACTAAAGATAGACTTGCTATAAAGGAAGAAATATTCATAACAATATCAAGATCTACAATCATATTATAAACAGAAGCTACCACTCCTAATACACCTATGGTCATTAATACATACTTTGTTGTTCTCATCATCGATTGTTTTGTTCACTTCATAGGTAGGTAAGATTCTTATTTTGTTACAAAATTAAGGTTAGAAGATTTTCTTAACTTGCAGTATCTCTTGATTAATTACAGAGATCGTGTAACAAAAACCAATAAACACAAACTAACCAGATATGAAGAAAGGATTAATCATTATAGGAGTATTATTTATTATAGGGTTGATTATAGGGTCATCATATAATGGTCTTGTAGATCTAGATGAAAATGTAAATGCTCAATGGGGTAATGTGGAAAGCAGTTATCAACGTCGTGCAGATTTGATTCCCAATATTATGAATACTGCAAAAGGATATGCTCAATATGAACAAGAAACATTTACAAGAGTCATTGAAGCGCGTTCTAAAGCGACTTCTATACAAATAGACCCATCAAACATAACACCAGAGCAACTACAACAATTTCAGCAGGTACAATCAGGATTAACTTCTGCGTTATCCAGATTACTAGCTGTATTTGAGCGTTATCCAGATTTAAAGGCCAATGAGAATTTCAGAGAATTGATTAATGAATTAGAGCGTACCGAAAATCGTATTAATGTAGAACGTAATAGATTTAATAGTGCGGCTAAAGAGATAAATGAAACAGTACGTAAATTTCCTAAAAACATCACTGCTAGTATTTTTGGTTTTGAAAAACGCGCCTACTTTGAAGCTGATGCTGGTACCGAAAAAGCTCCCGAAGTAGAATTTGATTTCAGTAAATAAATGGCATCTACTGTAGAAGATTTTCTTTCCCAAACAGAAGAACAAGAGATTGTGAAGGCGATTCGTATTGCCGAAAGTACAACGTCTGGTGAAATACGTGTACACCTAGAACGACATACTGATCTAGATACATTTACGCGTGCTAAAGAGATCTTCCATATTCTTAAAATGGATAATACCAAAGAAGAAAACGGAGTGCTTATTTATATTGCTGTAGACGATCACAAATTTGCGATATGTGGAGATCGTGGTATTGACAGAAAAGTCCCTGGTAATTTTTGGGAAGCAACAAAAAATACCATGAGTACTCATTTTAAAGAAGGACGCTTTAAAGAAGGAATTATTGAAGGCGTACAACATGCAGGAGAAAGACTGAGTGCTTATTTTCCATGGCAACATGGAGATATTAACGAACTTCCTGATGAGATCACTACAAGTTAATGGCTAACACATCCTCCATATATAAAAATATTTGTTTTCGCTTTTGCAAAAGCATAACCCACGGCACACATCTGCTGCTTACACTCCTCTTTTTAGGGAGTAGTCTTACGGTTCAAGCTCAATTTGACATTCCGCCAAAACCTACTAAAAATACGAAGCAGCCCGCCGTATACGATTATATTAAACTACTTAATTCTTATCAGAAAACATCATTAGAACAGAAACTTATACGTTATAGTGACACCACCTCAACACAAATTGTAGTCGCTATTATCTCATCTACAAAAGGAGAAGATATCGCGTTACTTGGTGCCAAATGGGGACAAAAATGGGGTATTGGCCAAGCCAATGAAGATAATGGTATTCTTATTATAGTTGCCAAAGACGATCGAAAAGTAGATATCAATACTGGATATGGTATAGAGTCTATCATCTCTGATCGTGATGCCGAACGCATTATTAATAAGGTGATTGTCCCTGCTTTTAAAAAAGGAGATTTTTATGGAGGTCTTGATCGGGCGACCAATGAGATGATTGCACGTCTTGAAGGAAACTTTACAGGTACTCGTGAGGATAATAACTCGTTTCCTATTGGCCCTATCGTTGTATTTGTATTCTTTATTGTCATTCTTATCATTCTAAGTAGAAATAATCATCGTGGCGGTGGTCGTAATGGCAGAAGGCGTCGCACAGCAGACTCTTTACTCGATGTCATTATCCTCAGTAATATGGGTCGTGGTGGCTTTGGCGGTGGTGGAAGCTTTGGTGGTGGAGGAAGTTTTGGCGGAGGCGGAGGCTTCGGTGGTGGCTTCGGAGGCGGAGGCTTCGGTGGTGGTGGTGCTTCAGGAGGATGGTGATAATGAAGTACGAGGTTGGAAGTACGAAGTCTAAAACTCAAACAGTATAAGCCGAAGATGGGCGGTGGTTGTTTACAGCTTTTTCCTATCTAAATTTAGTAACTTTACACTTATAAAATTTAACAATGAAAAAATTAATTATCTTATTTATAGTACCATTATTATTTGCATGTTCTACTGATAGTAACAATGATAATAGTCCAGAAATGGGGATTACTACAACTATTAATATTTCAAATTTTTCAGCCTCTATAGATGAAAACCCTACAGAAGGCACATCTTTAGGAACCATAAATGCGATTACAAATCAAGGTACTATTTCTTTTAGCATTTTAGAACAATCACCTGGCGGAGCCATAAGTATAGACAATACTAATGGTGAGATATCTGTTGCCGATTCTACTATTTTTGATTATGAAATCAATACTATGATTTCTGGAACTATTCAAGCTACAAATGGCGATGTTAATGAAACAGCAACATTCTCTATCCAGATAAATGATGTTGCTGAAGAAAATATTTTTGAAGGAAATATTTTATTATTAACACAAGAAGAAGTAAATAATTTTGGAGCAAATCAATACACACAAATTACTGGTATACTAAGAGTAGGAACTGTCGCCACTCCTAATAGTTCTATTATTGACCTATCTCCGTTAAGTACAATCCAGAGAGTAAATGACCTAAATATTATAGCTAATGAATCCTTAGAGAATTTGACTGGTTTAGAAAACTTAACTTTTGTATTGGGTTGGATACGGATTGGTCTAAATACAAATTTGGAAAGTATAACTTCATTATCCTCTATAAATAATGAATTAAATAGAGAAATTTTCATATGGCAAAACCCAAATTTATTAAGCTTACAAGGATTAAACAACATTCCTAACATCAGAAATTTAAATATCGAATTTAATCCGTTATTAACAGATCTAAATGCGCTTAGTGACTTATTTTCTATTGAAGATAGTCGATTAGTAGTAAGATTCAACGATAATCTATCCGATTTATGCGGAATCCAAAATGCCGTCTTAAATAGTAATATTGAGCCTATAGATTATTTTATGGAGGGAAATTTATTTAATCCTACACTTCAAGATTTTGAGGATGGAAATTGTAGTTTATAATTACTTTCAATAGATATTGCAGGAATACAAAGTACAGAAACACATTTTGATCAAAAAGGATAATACTTCAGGGTTCGCTTTCGCGAACCTGCCTCGTCGGCAGGCAGGAGCGCACTCAACGATAAAACTATCGTTGTAACAACTTCATTACTTCTTTCTTATAAGAAATCCCTATAGGAATTTCTATCGTTCCTATCTCAACATCTTGCATGGTATAACTAGTAATTTTATGCATATTTACCATATAAGAACGATGAATTCTCATAAAATAAGAAGGCACTTTTTGCTCAAAATTGCTAATTTTATCTTTGGTAGATACACTTTCATTCTCTAGGTGAATACGCACATAGTCCTTTATACTTTCTACATACAACACCTCATCAAATACAATCTTTACATATTTTCTGTTTGTATTCACATAGATATATTGATCTTCTATCGTTATCGTTTGAATGCTTTGCTTTTGAATAGTCGGGCTTCCTATTTTATCAAAATATTTTGTGATCGATTTAAAAAACCGATCCATTGTAATTGGTTTTAATAGATAATCAATTACATCCAATTCATAACTCTCTACGGCATACTCTCGATAAGCCGTTGTAAAAATAATAGCAGGTGGGTTTTGAAGTGATTTTACAAATTGAATTCCAGAAAGTCCTGGCATCTGAATGTCTAAAAAAATAATATCAATCGTTGTATTCTTTACAATTTCAAATGCTTCAATAGCATTCCAGCAAGTCGCTACTAATTCTAATTGTGTAAACTGCCTAATATGTCCTTCTAATAATTCAATTGCCAATGGTTCATCATCTACAACAATACACCTAACCTTTTTACTCATAACCGAATAGTTAAGTTAACCTCATAAGATGTAGATGACTCTTCATAATTCCATTCATAACGATCTGGGTATATTAATTCTAATTGACGTTTTACATTAGTCTCTCCTATTCCTTTTTTATACCCCATTTCGTCTGTTTGAGAAATTTCAGATTTTGAATTATATACTCTAATATACGACACTCCTTCTTTTACGCTTATTGAAATTTCTACCATAGGTTGTTGTATAGCTCCACTTACTCCATGTTTAAATGCGTTTTCTATAATAGAAATCAAAACTAAAGGGGCTATTTGAGCTGTATGGTCATCAATTTTATGTTCAAATTTTAATTGCAAGCGTTCTCCATATCGTAATTTTTCTAAATCTAAATAGTTCTGCAATAGTGTTATCTCTTTACTCACCAATACCCTTTCTTCTTTACATTGATACAACATATAATCTAACATTTCAGAGAGCTTTGCTACTACATCTGGTGCATGATCTGATTTTTTTATCGTTAGCGCATAGAGATTATTCAAGGTATTAAACAAAAAATGTGGGTGTATTTGAGCTTTTAAAAAATTAAGTTCTGCATCGACCTTCTCTTTTTCTAATTGTTCTACTCTTCTTTTTTCTACGCCACGAGATCTGAGCATCTTAATAAAGATAAAAGGAATTGTCACAGAATACACTCTACCAATATATCCTAAAATAGTTTCATCATAATATGTTACAATTTCCCATAAACGCTCTTTATAACCTTCTGCTCCTGCTAATCGCTCTGCTATTTGCACATTATTAAAACGATATATAACACAAAACAGGAAAGAACTTATGATAAAATATACTATAAATTGGAAATACTTTTCTTTCTGGAAATACTTTGGAATCAAATAATATGCTAAAAAATAAGTGGCAATCATTTTTGTAGGTAATCCAACACCTCTAAAAACAAGAGATTGCCATACTTCTACAATACTACTATCTGCAACTAATGGTGCTAAAAACAATACAAACACCCAAAAAAGTATATGTAATGCGATTCTATTCTGAAGTAATCTATCTAAAAAATGAATTGGCTTTTCCATAATTAATGGAAAAGTAGAAAAAAATAAGGTTGACTTTAGAATAGATCGATCAATACTTTGTATCAACTCCTCAATTTCACATATCGCCCTATGAATTGCATTTGACTATTCCTACGCATTATACAACCATCCAGGTGCAACACCCATCTATTTTTCTAAATAACAGTGTATTCAACAAGTACATTGCTCAAAAATCAAACCCTATATGAAATCACAACTTATATTTCTTTTATGTTTTAGTATCACTATTCAAAGCCTATACGCACAACAAATACAAACGACTTCTTCTATCTTTAAAAGTGAATCAGGTATAGAAGTATCTGCAGAGGTTGGTACAATTCAGGTTCCTGAAAATCGAAAAAATCCTAGTAGTTCAAAAATCCCTATTCATTTTATTAAACTAAAGAGTCATAATCCTACTCCTAATCCGCCAATTTTTTATTTAGAAGGTGGTCCAGGCTCTAGTTGTACTTGGCAAGCTAGTACTCCATCATACTTAGAAAATTGGCTGCCTTATTTAGAGCTAGGAGATGTTGTTCTTGTAGATCAAAGAGGCACAGGTGCAGAAACCGAACGCACCTTATTTATTTGGCAAAAAGAACTTCCGAAAAATCTTTTTGTGAGTGCAGAAGCTTCTCAAAAGCATTTTAACAACATGTCTCAAGAAGCATTAAAAGTGCTTAATGACAGAGATGTAGATTTACAAGGGTATACGACTATAGAAAATGCACATGATATAGATGCATTGCGACAAGCATTAGCGTATGATAAAATCTCGCTCTTTGGATTTAGTTATGGTACACATCTAGGGCAAACGTACATGAAGTATCATCAAGAGCATGTAAAAAAAGCTGTCTTAATAGGCACAGAAGGTTTTAATGACACCTTCAAGTTACCATTAGCTATGGATATACAATTACATAAAATTGCGCTATTCTCTAATAATGATGTTACTATCAACAAGGAGATTCCTGATCTTGTAGGTCTATATAAAAAAGTAATCAAAAAAATAAAGACAAAACCTATTGAACTAGAAATAAAATCTGCACTTACAGGCGCTCCTATAAAGGTATTAGTAGGTCCTTACGGTCTTAATATAATTTTACGAATAGATATTGGTGATGCTAGTGATATACCTGTTCTTCCTCGTCTTTTGTATAGTATCGATCAAGGGGATTATTCTTTACTACAATGGTTTCTTCAAAAAAGACATCAGAGAGTGTATGGCATACACGGAATGTCAATAACCATGGACGCTGCTTCAGGGGTATCTCCAAGTAGATTGGCGCGTATTAAAGCCGAAAATAAAAAGAGCTTTTTCACAAATGTAATTAACCCATCTACTTCTGAAAACTGGCCTACTCCAGACTTAGGCGAAGCATTTAGGGCACCACTTGTTACTGATATACCTACATTGTTTTTGAGTGGCACGTTAGATTTTAACACCCCTCCTTATCAAGCAGAACAGGTACGATGGGGATTTAGTAATAGTCATCATATTATCGTAAAAAATGCAGGACATGAACAGGTTGTATATCATCCAAAAGCACAAAAAACAATTCTCAGTTTCTTAAAAGGAGAAAATATAGACGAAGTAACCATGTCATATCCTCCTATACAATTTATTCCTGTTATAGGTACTTCTGAAGACCTTTGGCATCCTTCTTTAGGAGAGGAGTAAAAGTAATTCCATAAAACAAAAAGGCATAGTGTATGGTATCTATGCCTTTCTATTTTTAAAATCAATTGTAATCATACTGGGTACGCTTTCGCGAAAGCATACAAGATTTTATTAAAAAATCATTCTTCACCACTCTTTTTATCCTTTTTTATCAAGAACAAGAAGGTCAAAACTATCGGTATCATGACAGCTATTGCAATAGCGATACTACTTCCTATATTCATATCGTTACTTTTAGTTAGTTTTTACTTTTCGACAACGAATCTTCCAGGTAGGAAATGTAATAGTTTCTGTTGTGTCTGTCCATTCTCCTAGCCAATGAAATCCATTTTTAGTGATATGACTAAAAGTGATACGGAAAAAACCATCTGCTCCATTTGGTGCTTTCTGTTTATTATAAAGTACGATACTATCACCGCGTTTCCCTCCTTTCCACGTAGACAGCTTTGTCGTTGGTCCTTTATTGGAATAATAGTGTACATACCACCGACTACTATCTGCTATAAATTGACGTATACTCCCAGAATGACTTCCATTGGTTTTAAGAGTCTCATCTTGTACAGCAGTGCCATTCATAATGTATTTATAACGCCATATCATGCCTTCTGGCTCTCCCCATGTCTGATCTGGATTTCTCCGCATAGAAGTACAGTTGCATTCTCCAATAAGTAATTCATAATCTAGCAATTGTTTGGGCGCTTCGGGATGTGGTCGCCCGTACGGATATGTTTCTGATACATCATAGGCATATTCTTGAGCCGATAATGGGATAGAAATTATTAAAAATAGAAGCACTAATGTATAGTTCATAGAATATCTTATTTACATACAAATCAACTAAAAAACAATACACAAGAGGTATCTCTTGCAGAGAATGCGATCAAATTTGCAGTAAACGATGTTAAGAAACTTCTAAGCTTTCTAAAAAATCTCTAACACCTTTGAGTTGGCTTTTAGAAACTTGAATCTCGTCATTTGTAGAAAGTAGTATCTTAGGAGGATTTGCAAGTGTAAATTCTTTTACAAAATCCATATTGACAATGGCTTTTCTGTGTACTCTTAAGAAATTAGATCCTAGCTTTTCTTCTAAGGCTTTTAAGGAAGTACGCATACTTAAAGAACCTCCATCTTGCGTATGCACCTTCACACAATAATCGTCTGCCTCTATCCAACATATTTGAGCCACTGGAATAACTCTTTTCTTATTTCCGATTTTAATCGTTACGACTTGCGCTTTATCATCGGCATATTTACTCAGTTTTTCATAAAGCATTTCATTAGTCACTTTTACATCCAAAAGTTGATGCACTTGAACTTGTAATTGTTCATTAGAAAAATATAAATGCAAAATCGCTGAAATAGCAATGTACCCTAATGTATACATAGGTGCTTTTTGAAACACATAAAAAGTTACATATTCGTTTAAAAATAAGGATACAGAAAAAGAATCTCCATTAAGTCCCATTTGCAATGAGCTGATAAGTATTGTATTTAATAGAACCAATCCTAAAATATAAAAAGTAAGCTTAACATAATAGGATGTTGTATTTGCTGCAGTCTTTGCATACTTAATATACGTGAATAGAAAAAATCCTAATACCATCCATAATAACCAACGGTATGATTGCCCTTTTAATAACTCCAAAAAAGCAACTCCTTCTGCTATGTTATATCGATTTATATAATATAATTGTTGTGCGGTCTCAAACGCAATCGTAAGGATCATGATAAGCGTTATAAAAAGAACGATGCGTCTAAAACGGACTCTACTATCAAACATCATTTTATGATTTTAGTAAAGATACTACATGATATTGTAGTTTAAAATTGTAATACAATTCATGTATTTATCATTTCACAATTGAAAAAAACACTTTCAGACATCTGTGGTTTCTTGATACATGTGGAAGTATTTTCAAAAATTAGCTATCATTGCACTTATTAATAATAGCTAATTAAGAGTGTATGTTCTTACCAGAAGTGAAAAGTCAAAAAGACGAAGATATTTGTATCTTAATTCGTGTAGAAAATCATTCTTATAATTACATCTGTGAGTGTGGGGAAGCAACATCACTCACTGTCAAAGAATGCCAGAATACAAAGGCTATTTTCATAAGTCATACACACATTGATCATTTTGTGAATTTTGATACTATTTTACGTCATCAGATAGGAATCAAGCAACGTATTATTATTTGTGGCCCCAAAGGCATTACAAAACAAGTACAAAGTAGAATACAAAGTTATTGTTGGAATCTTATTACTGAAGATGCGATTATCTATGAAGTAAGAGAAATTCAATCTCAAGAAACGATTAAAAAAGCTGAATTAAAACCTCCTTTTTGGGAAATTACACCTCTCGAAGACACCTCTCCTCCTACTGTTTATGAAAACGAATTATTTGAAGTAACTTATACCATACTGGATCACAAAACAGAAACGATTGCCTATCTCTTTAAGGGTAGAGATAAAACAAAAATTGATTTACAAAAAGGAGATTTCAAAGGAGGCAAATGGGTTAAAGATTTAAAAACAGCCTTTGAAACAAATGATATAAATGCCAGCATAGACATTGAAGGGAACATGTATAAAGCTTCCGATTTATTTCACTTAATCGAAGTGAAAAAGGGCAAAAAATTAGGTGTCATCATGGATCATGCTGCATCACCTTCTAACCACAATAACATCTTGACAACCTTTAAAGATGCAGACCAAGTCTTTATAGAAAGTTTTTATAAAATAGAAGACAAAGAAGCTGCTATTTCTAATTATCATAGCTACTCATCAGAATCGGGTCGGATTATGAAAGAATGCCTTGTAAAAGAAGCCATACCTGTTCATTTTTCAAGAAAATATAATGAAATTGATATAGAAGAATTGATCAAAGAATTTGAACATGCTTATAAAGAATAGGTGTTACTTAAGTATATAACGGTATTAATTAGTAATCCCTACCTCCTGTTGTTTTTTAAGATATGCAGGAGAATTTTCAAATAAGATTTTTATTTTCTCATCCCATTCTCTAATAATCTCAAAATAACTAGAGTTTACAACAGACATGATGCGTCCGCAATCATCACACACATGTTTTGAATATTCTAAAAAATAATGTGCAAATTCATGAAAAGCAACAACTTTCAAAATTTCTGGATCTAATTGAGCCACCCAATTAATATCTATAGCGACTACGTTGTCTTGTTCATCTCTTCGTAACATCCCAAGAGTAGATCCTTTTTCTGACACGGTTAGTGTATTGACAACATCTATACTCTCTAGTTGAAACAACTTATCATAATACTCAATATTATACGATTTACAGAGTTCAAAAAACTCTGTAAGTAATGGTTGCAAACGACCATCAACAGTTACATTTTGAGCAGAAACAGAAAGGAATGAACCAACTAAAATCCCCAATAACAACAACCTTTTCATACGGCATAACAATTAAAGAATGATACGCGCTACACATATAATGATATGTAGTTAGTAACATTATGTTACAGATTAAGTTCTCTTAATCTTTTTGATTGGGGAGTTTGAAAAGAAGTTGTAGTAAATAACTTCTAGCATGAGTAGATTAGACGTATACCACTGCTAATCCTATCTCTTACAATATAACTCAAATTGTAAGTCAATATTGTAGTATGCGCTCTTACTTACTGAAGCTACTGTATTTTATAGTTTAGAATTCGCTTACGACATGTAGATAGTCTTCGCGGTTTTTAACAAAATCAAGATCAGAAATATCTATGATTTTCACATTGAGTTGGTGTTGAGATTTGATAAAGTCTAGATAGCCCTGATTAATCTTTTCGAGATATCCTGCATCTATTTCTTTTTCATAGCTACGACCTCTTTTTTTAATATTTTTCAAAAGACGTTCTGTATTTTGATATAAATACACATACAGATCAGGTTTTGGCATATCACGATACATCATTTCGTGCAAACGCTTATACAGCACATATTCTTCTTCTTGCAATGTCACCTGTGAAAAAATAAGCGACTTATAGCGGTCATAATCGGCGATCATAAAATCTTTAAACAAATCATATTGTCCTATATCATCTAGTAATTGCTGATATCGATCTGCCAAGAAAGACATTTCTAAAGGAAATGCATATCGTTCTGGTTCTTTATAAAACTTAGGTAAAAAGGGATTGTCTTTATAACGTTCTAAGATTGGTTTTGCATTAAACTCTTGCGAGATCATCTCCACCAGACTTGTTTTTCCTGCGCCTATATTTCCTTCTATGACAATATAATTGTAATCGCCTAGCGACATATCGTCTTTCGGATTTTTAAGCCATTTGGGTTGCTTAGTAACCTGACTCTCATCTGGGCAGATGTCTAATAATTCTGAGTACGCTTTCGCGAAAACGGGATCAACCATTTCTCCAGCTATATCTACCAAAGGTTGTAATACAAATCTACGCTCACACATACGCGGATGCGGCACCTGAAGCGCCTCTGTATCTATAAGCTCATCATCATACAAAAGGATATCAATATCTATAGGTCGGGATTGGTACCCTGCACCTTCTTCTCGCGTACGCCCCATAGCGGTTTCTATAGACAATATCTTTTTTAAAAGTTTTGCCGGAGAAAGGTTAGTGTGTATGCGCATCACACAGTTATGAAAATCTGGGCCTTCAAAACCTAATGCTGGACTTTGATATACGGGTGATATTTTACTGATACGACCTACCTGAGTAAATAACAACTGTATTGCTTTACTGAGATTTTCATAGGTATTCCCCTGATTACTTCCTAATGATAAATAGATGGTGTGCAAGATGGCTTAGTGCGTTAACATTTATGAACAAATTAAGTAAAAGATTCTCATAATGAGTTAATTTTGGGCTTGAAGTTATCAAGAATATGAATCAAGATACACCTAGACGACATTCTCTTAAGGATATACAGATTGCTTATAGAATCTATTTTACGCTAGGCGCTCTATTTATATGCGCCCTTGTGGTCTCTAATCTTATTTTTCAGAAATTTTTTACTTGGAATCCTTTTGGGTGGTTCAACTTTGAAATTTCTGTAGGGCTACTTCCATATCCTATTACTTTTCTAATCACTGACCTTATTAGTGAAATCGATGGGAAGAAAAAGGCAAACCAGATGGTGACTACGGGTATTTTTGCTTCGTTTTTCTCCTTACTCATTGTATATGTAAGTAATGCTACAACGGCTACAAGTTGGTCTCCGGTAAATAACGAATTATTTACACAAGTTTTTGGAGCTACTGCTCTCGCTGTATTTGCAAGTATGTCTGCCTATTTATGTGCACAATATGTGGATATACACTTGTATCATTTTTGGAAAAAGCTGACCAAAGGCAAACATTTATGGATACGTAACAATTTCTCAACATTTCTTTCTCAATTTATAGACACTGCTGCTGTACTTTTATTATTATGTAGTTTTGGAGAAATAGCATGGGGTCGTTTTGGGGCATTATTGCTGGCTGGATTCTTATTTAAAGTAATCATTGCAGCCTTTGATACACCATTATTATACTTGGGTGTATACATATTTAGGAAAAGATTTAACCTTGCCGAAGGCGAAGAGCTCCAACTGGACGTATAACAATAAAACAATCGTGTTGAACCTATAGAAATTTTCAATTTCTATAGGTTCAAAAATTATAAAATTTCAACTAATGAAACGCATTCTAAAAATTGTAGGTAGTATCATTTTAGTGCTTATTATATTGCTGGTTGCTTCTCCTTTTCTTTTCAGAGGAAAGCTAGAAGATTTACTTAAAAAGACAATCAATGAGAACGTCAATGCGCAAGTAACATGGGAAGCATTAGACATTAGTCTTTTCAAAAATTTTCCAAATGCGACAGTGATCCTCAATGATTTTAGTGTGATAAACAATGCGCCTTTTCAGGGAGATACTCTTTCGTATGGAAAGGAACTTCGTATTGCCATGGGTGTAAAACAACTCTTTAAAGATGCGAGTGATGATCCTATAAAAGTAGATGCACTACGTCTAGATGATGCGATTATTAACATTAAAGTAGACTCCTTAGGAAACGCCAACTATGATATTGCAAAAGATAATGGTTCTTCTGAGTCCGCTGTCGCGAAAGAAGAGACTACCTCAACACCCTTTACATTTGATCTTCAGCATTACGAACTCAATAATGCTACGATTAATTACCTGGATGAAAGTACTAAAACCTATTTGCGGTTATCAGAAATGGATCATGAAGGGAATGGTGATTTTAGCGCAAATCAAAGTACTCTAGAAACCAAAACAACAGCGCTTGCCTCTTTTGAATTGGATGGCACAAATTACCTAGATAATGCTACTATTGATTTATTGGCAGATATTGAACTCGATCTAGAAAATCAGAAATATACATTTCTAGAAAATAAAGCGATTATCCATGATCTTCCATTACAATTTGATGGGTACATCCAACTAGAAGACGAGGGAACTGGAATGGATATTTCTTTTGAAACACCTTCCGCTGATTTTAAAAACTTTCTAGCGATCATTCCGAAGGCGTATGCGAGTAGTCTGGATGGGGTTCAAACGGGTGGTGATTTTCGCGTAAGCGGAAAAATAAATGGAACATCTACCGAGACGACCATCCCTAAACTGGATATTGCTATTGTCTCTAACAATGCTTCTTTTAAGTATCCTGATTTACCCAAACAGATGAATAACATCAACATTGATGTGAAGATTAAAAATGATTCTGGTTTTGTAAACGATACGTATGTCAACATCAACTCTCTTAATTTTAAGATTGATGAAGATATGTTTTCTGCTAATGGGAAACTGCGCAACCTCACAACCAATATGCTTGTTAATCTCGCTATCAAAGGAACGCTTGATTTGGCGAATATTGAGAAAGTGTACCCTATGGATTTAGGAACGCCACTAGAAGGGAAATTGATTGCAGATATGACAACTGCCTTTGACATGAATGCTGTAGACAAACAGCAGTATCAACGTATTAAAAGTAGTGGTAACGCACAGTTATCAGATTTTAGATATGAAGGGGAAGAACTTCCAAAACCAATTACCATAAAAAATGCAGCACTTACCTTTAATCCTAGTACTATTCAACTCAATAATTTTGAAGGAAAAAGTGGAGATACCGACCTTAAAGCAACGGGTACAATAGAAAACCTTATTCCTTTTGTGATGTCTAAAGAGGATCTTAAAGGGCGTTTTGATGTGGAGTCTCAAGTGTTTAATATGAATGACTTTTCTGTCACAGAAACGGTGGAAGATCCTACAGGTAAAAGTTCGTCAAGTGAGGCCGCAACCACCGAAGAGACCGCCATTCAAATTCCAGATTTTCTGGATGCATCTTTAAACTTTAATGCTAAAAAAGTCATTTATGATGATCTGCAGCTTGCCGATGTAAAAGGAACGGTGGCTATTAATGACGAAAAAGCGCTTTTAAATAATGTAAGCTCTTCTATTTTTGGAGGAACGGCGGGTATTACTGGAAATGTATCTACAAAAACGGGGGTTCCTGTTTTTGATATGGTGCTTGATTTAAGCAAGATCAACATTGATCAATCCTTTCAAAACATACAACTCCTAAAACAGCTTGCGCCTATTGCCAAAGCACTACAGGGCTCTCTTAATACAAAGATCAACTTGAAAGGACAGTTGGATAAAAACTTTGCTCCTATCCTAAGCACAATAGATGGAAATGCATTTGCAGAGATTCTTACAGCCAATGTAAAAACAGCTGATACTCCTTTACTTTCTGAACTTGACAGTCAGTTGGATTTTATAGATTTAGATGATATTGACCTAGATAATCTAAAAGCAGCGCTTACGTTTAAAGACGGAAAAGTAGTTGTAAATCCGTTTTCTATCAAAGCAGATGATATTGATATTGGTGTAAGTGGTGGTCATAGTTTTGATAATGCTATAGGATATGATCTTAAAGTAGATATTCCTGCAAAATATTTAGGGGGAGATGTGAGCAAACTTCTGGCTGAACTTACAGCAAAGGAAAAGGAAAATCTATCGGCAAGTGTGCCTATTACCCTTTCGGGAAATTTTACAAAACCTACTGTGCAGCTAAATTTGAAATCGGCGGTTACAGACTTGACTAATCAGATTATAGAGATTCAGAAAAAGAAATTGATAGATAAAGGAACGGAACAAATTACTGATATTCTTGGAGATCTTTTAGGTGGTGGAAAGGACACGCCTAAAGATAGTACCACAACAAACACAGAAACGACACCTAAGCCAAAAGTAGATGATGTTATAGAGAATGTAGCTGGTGACTTACTCAATGGATTGTTTGGTAAGAAAAAGAAAAAAACAAAGAAGGATAGTGTAGGGAATTAAGTCTATAGAAAAAAGAATATAGAAAAGAAACGAGATAGAAATAGAGTAGTGTTCTATTTTAGAGTACTACTCTATTTTTAATGAGTGAACTCGATATACGTATTCGATGTTTCAAATTCCAAAAAAAGCAAATCTCAAATCTCAAAAAAACTTTAATTTTAAACTTCCAACGCCCTTCACCCAGCATACAACAAAAGCCAACGTTCTCTTTTCTCTGCTCTCTTTTCTTTTTTCTTTACACGCTTTCGCGAAAGCGGAAAAAACCTAATCCCGAATCTCGTTAAGCTCTTTGTTTTTACTTGCTGCATATTTGAAGCCTCGCTCCCACCATTGTGTCATTTTCTCTTTATTAAAAACAAGTGAATTTGTCGTGAGCACAATAGGGGTATAATACAGGTTAATAATGGCGTCTTTATTATTGGCCGCAAACTTACCAATCGTAATATTTTGCTTTTCTACACGATCAATCATAAAAGAATGTAGATTGGTGATGAGAGAAAACACATTTTTGGAAGGCAAGCTATTGTAATGGGTGACTTCTGTTTCTAGAATGATCACATCTATTTCTTTTGCGCCACGATCTACAGCTTCCTTAATAGGCACCATGCTTCCAAAGCCTCCATCTGCATACTCACAGCCATCTTTTTTCACCAGACTCATAAAAGGGATGTAATTACAAGAAATCCAGATCCAATCACAGAAATCTTCATAAGTCGCTTCCTTTATAGATTTATACTCTGTCTCATGTAAAGAGAGATTTGATACGGTCACCACAATATCTTTATGACTTTCTTGCAGTTCTTTAAACTCTTCTCGAGTCAATAACCTTCCTATGAGTTCTCGGAGATTATGGCTTTCGCCAAAGGTTTTACCGCCTCTTAAAAAATTGCGTAAAACACTCCAATGATCAATGGCAATTTGTTCTTGTCCCCACTTATCTTTTTTAATATTAAAAGGACAATTACTAAAAATAGCAGATTGATTTACGGAAGTGTAAGCATTTTTTATTTTTTGAATCTTTCCTAATGCTAAATGAGAGATGAGTAAGCTTCCTGTAGAGGTGCCTATAAATAAGTCATAGGTATGACCTAACTCTTCCATAAGGTATTGTGCAACACCTCCTCCAAAAGCACCTTTACTGCCTCCACCAGAAATTACTAAAGCCCTCATCGTATCATTGTTTAAAAAAATAGTAGACGGCCTAAGATAGGATTCCTTGCTTAGTTTACGAAATCTTCTTTTTTAATAATGTACTTATGGTATATTTTGGGTTATTTTATTGACAATGACCTTTCGTTCTCAAAAAAAACATCTCGCTATTTTAAAATACGTACTCTTGATTTTAAAATAGCGAGATACTTGCCTTGTGATCTCTATGAAAACATTTCATATTTGGGGTGTTCAGAACAACAGAATTCTTTATTAGAAATTTCAAAAAGAGGTGTTACTTACACTTAAAATAAAGTCGCGGTTACTGAAAAGCGAATGAGTAGGTATCAAATAAACTTATAATGATTTTATGAAAATATTAAAATTAAGCGTGATTGCCTTTTTTTCTATGGCATTGTTATTCTCGTGTAGTAATGATTCTGATGAGGCCTTAATAGATCAAGAAAGTATTACTAGCGCAAATCTTTCTGTAAACAGAAATAATAATCAATATGATTTTAAGTATAAACGTGGTGAATTTGACGAAGAAAAATTTCTATCTTTAATCGAATTAACTGAGCCTGGAGAAACTTATCTTACTTTGCAAGTAGATGTTGAAAATGATGTAATCTTTGGCAAAATAAAGAATCGTGAAGAAATAGGTTATCCTTTACCTACAGATGATCATATTGACACCAGTCTTGGTTATATTGGAACTGGTTTTGGAGCTATTAGATATTTATTGACGTTAGATGGAGATCCTCCATGTGAAGTAGACGGCATCACTATAATACCAGTTGGTGCCTTATTTCTAGTATTTGATAATTGTTAATATTTCAAATTAGGACACTAAAAATAAAGAAGTTAAACAAAACAGTAATTAGCATAAACGCTAATTACTGTTTTTATACCTTTTATAATGTATATTGAAAATGAGAAAATCTTTAAAGACTTTTGAGTTTTTTTGAGTACACCAAAATGAGTATTTGCTCTTAATCTGTATGTAGTTAAAACAGCACATTGATAGCACTTATGAAGCTACTATAATGTCATATACTGTCATCATTTTTTTAGATAGATTTTTCATAATTTTTTAAAAAAATGGCTTGTGTAATCTTTTCAAAGATTATACTTCTTCGTCAGATAGGCACCTATTTCTGTCTCCATCGCTTTGTAGGTTTTCTTTTTTAGCTGCATCATCACAATCAAAAAAACAAGCCCTGTAATAAAAAATAATGCGATACCAAGAACAAATGGAATAAATATACGCAGGTCTAACATATTCAAATTACCTATGCATATCATCTGATCCTTATGCTGTCCTACAACTACTTGACTCATTCCATCGCTAATATTGATTGTCTTTTTATTTAAAAATGCATTCTTCACTTTATACTGAGGAAACGCCGTTTGAAGTTCTTGTTTTAAAGATGCTATGTCTATAGAGTTCGTGAGTGCTATTTTCATGTTTTTGACTTTTCTGTAGTTAAACTGAATGTGTATTAGAGAATCTAGTACACCTCTAAACTATCATTATCCATCTGAAAATTCACTTTTTTTTTAGTGAACACCATATTTTAATTAGTGAATCACAATCAAATGACTGAATGCTATTACTGTTACTCCAAGTATTTGTTTCCTCATCTCTAAAGGATGTAGGATACATTTAGGAAACCACCAATTGATATCCCGAGGTCAGATTGCCTGTAATAACCACCGTTTGACCTGGTAGCATTTTTGACAGCGCACTCAATTTATTTTTTACTTCATACAACTCTCCATTTGGCGGGCAGTATTGGCTATAATCATCAACAACAGCTACCGACATAGGCCATTCAAATTGATAATTTACAGTAGATGAAGGAAGTACTGGTACAGGAGGGATATATTCATTAGATCCAAACTTGGGATGAACAAATATCATAGCCCTGCTATTATTTGTTAAGGCTATGTCTGCTCCGCTCTGATTAGTTCCCACAAGTTCCATATCCACTTTTTTATTTGCTTCGTTCCATTGTGCGTTATAGGTGGTTGGTGTTCTTTTAACATTGTCCCACCATACAGAATTCGTTTGCTTACCGCCATACGGATCTGTATTGGATTCTCCCTGCGGATAATAATTAGTAACAAGCTCCATTTGATTTGGAAAAGGCTCTATATAAGGTTGATCTTGAGAAGGACCAACTACTTTCCAAGCGTACATATTGGACTCCGTCATGCGTGATATAAAAGCAACAAGAATGTTTTCACCAGTTTGGTTTATAATTGTAAAATTATTTTCTGTAGGCATATTTTTGATTTAGTTATTCTTATGTAATGTAATTACTTTTAGTATAAGGCTCGTCAAATAATAGCCTAAATATAACAGCAGAGCTTAATGAACTACCAAGATGCAAGCATACGAGGGATCAATAGACATTATAATTTTCATTTCGAGGCAAGCGTAGGGGAATTAAATCCTTGGCTATCGCCCAGCGATTAAAAGAAAAAAAAATCGTTGCCTCCAGACTCTCCTTTACTACCTAAGGTATTAAATTTCCAACTAAAACTCAATAAGAAATATTGTTCTAATACCGTACTCTGTACATCTTGTATGAAGTTTGCATTGGCTGTACGTCGGGCATTGGTATTTTGGTTAAGTACATCATATACTTTAAGGGTTACCGTAGCTTTATCCTTTAAGAAACTATAGGCTACCGTACTATTCCAAAACCAAGCACTTTGTTGAAAACCTGATGCTACATTGGGGTTATAGCTGTATTGTATCTCATTACGCCACTCTACATGTTTAGGGATAAATAGACCTGTACTTAGATTTAAGTTATGTCTTAGGAAGTCTTGATCTTCAAAATCATCTAATCCAAAAATGGTGTTTGAAAAGCTTAAATTATAACGCGGTCTGATCTCACACACATCTTTCCATGTAAAAGATGCATTTACACTAGGCCCTACAGATGTTGTTCTA